>NZ_JBAHZB010000164.1:0-5346 GCF_036697315.1 Alteromonas sp. 14N.309.X.WAT.G.H12 | reverse complement strand
GGTAAGGGGGTATGTTGATCTCAGCGTGTGGATCTTCCTGATAGTTGCATTCCTACCGTCAATGGCTTTGATGAAGGTGTTTGGTTCAAATAAAGTCGTCTCAATTAAGCGAATGTTGAAGTGGTATATGTTGGGGACATTATTTTTATGTGCCTTTTTCATGCAGTTTTTTGATATACGTGAACAACACATACATGCTACAGCAAATAACACATTGTTCGATTTTATAGCTCTATCGTTACTCGGTGGAATTCTTTTAGCCCGTAAGGGAGCGTTTGGCCGTCAAAAGCAACGGGCCAAGGAATACCATTCTCGTCGGCTAATGGAATTACTGGGCTACGAGGAGCAAGGTCAATGAATAGAACGGTATTTAATCAGACCTTAGAACAAGCGATTGGCTGTGCAATCGTATTTTCTCTTATTGTGTTCGCCATAAATGCGCTGCCTCATGGAGGGCTTATTTGGAGCGTGGTTAAGGTTGGGCTAATTCTATTACTGGTATATTTAAATGGCGTCATGCTAATTGGGTTTACCTCTTTACAATATGATATTACAAAGACTTTCTATGCCTGCGTCATACCAATATATCCTTTGTATTTATCGAGCCAAGAGATCGTTTTGCTACGGGAATGGTGGCAGTATTTTATATTTATTATTCCTTATGTGATTTGCTATTTTCTTTTATCTTCCTGCTTTTCTTATCGCCTATTTACGCGATCTGTTGAATGTATTGCCATTGTATTGTCTGTTTTCAGCAGCCCGTATCTCTATAGCGCGATATTCTAATAACCAATATAAAAAAGCCCAAGTATTTACTTGGGCTAGGCTAAATAGATTTTTTAGGTCTATAGAGGCAACTAATTAATTCTTTTTCTCACTAGGGGCTGGTTGCCCATAATTAGGAGAGCGAGGACCATATAGTAAGCCATTATAAATGTCTGAAGAAAGTAATCGTGCCGAGCTAATGGCGGCTATTTCAAATCCTGTATCACTGACTGTTTCTGCTATCTGGTTTATAGCTGCAACCACTAGCATTCCTATTAGGCCTCCGCTGCCATTGTTTCGCTTGATATTACAACATAGCTTGTACCGTACTCTTCAATGGTTACGTATAGCGCGGAATCGGCACACAAAAATTGTGTTTTTTCCATTTAAATTAATCCGTAATTAACTAGAAAAGACGCTTGAATGACAGTTTTTGAGTTCAAGAATCCATTCCGGTGGTACTTATAATCAAAACGAGTTGTAAATGCAATATTTCCCCATTGAATAATCATTAGCTTTATTTTTGATAATGCTTTTTTATTATTCATTCTGTTTAGGTAATGTGAAATGTGTATTAAGAAATGAAGTTTGATGATTCAGCGGTAACTTAATTAGGTTAACGCTTTGATTTCATCCAGTATTCATAATAAGCTACTCCTTGCTTACCAAATGTGACGCCGATATCATTCCATCGTGTTTTCGCCCCTAAGCCTAGTTCACTCATTAACAAGGAGAAAGTTATGAAATTGATTATGCTAACATCGTTATTTTTGATTATTACCTATCAATTCCCCGTGAAAGCAGAAGAGTTATTTTCGGTATCTTCCGAAGAGAGAAATATCTCTGCATTTGATTATGTCGTGACAGAAATCAAACGGGAAAAAGGGTATTCAATATTAAACATTCCCAAATTTCAGGAACGTACAGCGGCAGCAAGTCGTTGGATGATGTGTGCGTATACTGAGTTGGCGATGTTACGTAATGCAAATATGTGGGCCGCAGTATACAGCGACGATAGTGGTGACAATGTAACGGTTGTATTTCCAGATTCAAAAAACCTTAACGATCCAGCATTTGATAATGTAGACCTGCTAAATACAGAGCCTAAAATTATGCGTACTGGCGCCTTAAGAAAGTATTGTGGTTTATAAAAATCATCCATAATAATTCCCTTAATATGTATTATCTATACGTATAAACATACTAATGTGGGCTATATTATTTCTTATCATTATTTTTAGCCCACATATTTCCTCTTTGAGTTAAACCTTGTTGCTTATTTAAAAATAGAGTCTAAGTAAATATCAAATAGGTGAAATGCATTGTACATTCCGCGGTATGTATTTCACTCAATATTGTCTTTGCTTCTAACACCCAAATTTGGTTGACCAAATTGAGGCATCGCACCAATTTATTGCACCAGGTTGGATGAATTGCGTTCGTTTATCGCCTATGTTTCCGCCAGCAATTTGTTACTCATCGCATATTAATGTCATTTGTCCTTTAATGAGGGGCGGGTGCCTTGATGGCAGGTTTCTGGAACATCTGTTGCATATCAAGTGCTGCATTCGTACTTTGAATGAGAAAAGCACCTCATTAATTACAAGCATGCAACGAGAAATCCTCCATACAGAAAACAGTAAAAGAGAGATATTATGGCTTCGGATAACACTGAATTTATGCCTTCTACGGACATGTCGAGAAGAAAATGGTTAAAAACCTTTAGTGCAGGCGCAGGCGCCATTGCCTTAACGGGCTGCTTTGATAGCAGCGTTAAAGAACTCCATGCTGCGGGCATGAAAACCGAGCACTTTCCATCTGCCACCCCTAACGTAAATGATGGGCTGATCCGACTTTCCTCAAACGAAAATGCCTTTGGTCCGTCTAAGAAAGCAGTGGCTGCAATGCAAGGTGAATTATTCAATCTTGCACGATATACCGATGCCACCGTGGATGTGCTGAAAGCTAAAATTGCGAAGCAAGAAGGTGTTTCAACAGACCAAATCGTGGTTACAAACGGTTCATCTCCTATTTTGTTTGGTTATGCTGAATGGATCATGGAAAACGGCGGTAAGTTGGTTACCTCAATGGCGACTTACGAAGGGATCCCACGTGGTGCCGAGTTCATGGGCGCTGACGTAAATTATGTTCCACTTGACGGGGAAATGGGGTTTGATCTCGATGCTATAGAAGCTGCGGTTACCGACGACACAACAGCTGTGTACATTTGTAACCCTAATAATCCTACTGGTAAGGTGCTCGACCCGGCTAAACTTACGGCCTTTGCTAAGCGTGTATCAAAGAAAGTACAGGTTTTCATTGATGAAGCCTACATTGAAATGTCTGATGCGTATCCGGCAAACGTACAATCCAAATTGGTGGCCGATGGATACAATGTGGTTATCTGCCGTACCTTCTCTAAAATCCATGCAATGGCCGGGCAACGTTTGGGCTATGCCATTATGCCGGCTGAGCAGGCGGCAAAAATGGGTCAAAAGTTACGGATGGGGGGCGTTAACTATCTGGCACTAGTGGCTGGAATGGCAAGTATGGATGATCACCAAAATCTCGAGACAATGCGTGGCAGAGTTCAAGTAGAGCGAGCCAAGCTAGTCGCCGCGGCAGAATCATTGGGACGCCCTTATGCTAAAAAGCCTCAAGGTAACTTTATCTATCTGGATACCGGCATGCCCCACGACCAATTTGCTGAAAAAATGAAAGCGAAAGGCATTAAAGTGGTGGGACGCACATGGCCGGGCTTTGATTCCTGGTCAAGAATAAGCGTAGGTACACCTGAAGAAACTGATGCTTGTGTAGAAGCATTAAAGCAGGTACTGGCGTAAACCCCATAGCCCTTGCGCGTAAATCTAAGGGCTGACATTAACGTCACCATACTAAAGACCTCGATTGATATCGGGGTTTTTTATGTTTAGTGCATAAAATAAGTCTCTTATCCTTAAGCTGGGTAATGGTTTGTCATAAATACGGTATCGATTTGTGCTTACAGTGTGGGATACATGGCATCTAAGGCACTATCACAATCTTGCTGTGACAGTGCAATGTGAATACGTATGTACGCATTTTTACAGGAGAAACGGGCTAGGGGGATAGGGCTTAACCGGGGCGGCCATCCGGTCGTGGTGTGGTGAGGATGGGAAAATACACCAATACGTAAATGAGGTATGCAGCTACCCATCCGATAGCACCAAGGGTTAACCAATGCATGATATTGCTGGGCCAAAGTGCAATAAATAGCGTGCGTAAAATAGCGGCAATAAAGATCATAACAAACCCACAGGAAATAAGGGGTTTGGGTTTAATGATACGGCCACTATGGCCTAGGGATACTCGGGCAATCATGCTTAAAATCATTAGTCCCATCCCTCCGGTAGTAAAGACATGCAGCACGATACTGTTGCTGATATTAAAGCCCGCATAGCGTGCGCTATATAAAGCTAATCCACATGGGATAAACCAGTAGGCGAGGTGCAAAGACCAAACAATTGGCACTTTTACTGTGACCCAAATCTTCCATCGCCCACAGCGTATGGCGGTTAACAAGGCACTGATGGCAAATAAACCGCTCATCATCGCAGGCGGTATGGTGCTGTTTAGATTAAAAAAGTGCAGAGCAAAAATAGCCCACAAGGTGCCTAGGGCAGACATATCCAGCCATTTTATGGCCGCAACTTTTGCGGTTTGGGTGCCATTGGCGGTAAACATAGGGATTACGCGCCCACCAATAATCACAATCAGTAACGTGATTAACCAAACCGCATTTTGAGCGCCTAAGAGTTGGATGTCGTGTCGTTGATTCGCTTGGCCAAAATACATCATGGCATTACAAAAGGTTAAGAGTAACAACACGGGGACGAAAAACAGATTACGCTGTTGATTGACCTGAATCAGGGGTTTTGCCAGTAATATGGCGCAGATAGGCAAAAAGCTTAAATCAACGCCAGCTACAACATATAACGACAAGTCTTGGCCAAATAACAGTAGTAAACGTCCACTTAGCCAAAGAAGCGTGATAAATAGCAGGGTTTTATTGTGGGGGGCACGAATTCCGGTCCAATTTTGAACCGCCGTCAGTAAAAAACCAATGATAATGGCAGAAACAAACCCAAACAGCATTTCGTGACTATGCCAAAACAGCATGTCGGCGAAGGGATGTAACTGGATATGTCCATTTAACGCTAATCCCCATAGCGCCATGGCAATCACGCTAAAACTTGCGCCAAACAGGAACATGGGACGGAATGCTTGGCGAAGTAAAGGCAGCATCTTTTGCTCTGCTGCAAGGTCGGTTATTTGTACCATCGAAAAACCATCCTCTAAAGTGAACTGCTTGATCTAATGCGTTAGTAAAGCGTGACCAGCTCGCCATTTCTATTGAAGGTTAAAAACTCGTTGATCATTCCACTTTTTATTTTTTTCGTCATTACAGTCAAAGGTTGGGTGGCCTCGTCACTATTGGGTGGAAAGCCACTGCGGCCCGCTAACGCTGAAACAAAAACAATGTCCCAGTCAACGCCGGTCATTTGGGATTCAGCGACTAAAATACTAAAATCACTGACTTGC
>NZ_JBAHZB010000163.1:0-5361 GCF_036697315.1 Alteromonas sp. 14N.309.X.WAT.G.H12 | reverse complement strand
ATGTTGAAGCAAATAAAGCGAGTTTATTTGACCAACCTACCCGTTGCGATATAGATAAGGCAGATCACTGATCATGAATGAGTGGAAAGAACTGACCCTGCAAGGGTTATGGAAAAACAATCCCGCGTTAGTGCAACTACTCGGGCTATGTCCGTTGTTGGCGGTGACATCCACGGTCATTAATGGCCTTGGCCTTGGTCTTGCCACTACCCTTGTATTAATAGGCTCAAACATCACCGTGAGTCTTGTTAGAAACGTGGTAAGTAACGAAATTCGGATCCCGGTTTTTGTTATGGTCATCGCCGCTTTTGTTACCATTGTGCAATTACTTATGAATGCATACACCTATGAGCTTTACCTTACCTTAGGTATCTTCATTCCGTTGATTGTGACCAATTGTGCCATCATCGGCCGTGCCGAAGCCTATGCGTCAAAAAATGCCATCGTGCCCTCGGCAATAGATGGCTTAATGATGGGCGCAGGATTTACCTTTATTCTCATGTTACTTGGTGGCATCCGCGAAGCTTTGGGCTCAGGCACATTGCTTGCGGGCGCCGACCGACTTTTTGGATCGGTAGCAGAAAACTGGACCATCACGCTGTTTCACACCGAGCAGCCTTTTTTGCTAGCGATATTGCCCCCCGGCGCGTTCATCGGCATGGGGTTTATCATTGCTGTTAAAAATTACATTGATGGATTACATGCCGCTAAACAGGCACCGGCAAGTAAAACGGTCACCCGTATTCGTGTCACCGCAGAACAATAAACAAAAACTATGAACAATACGAAACGTAGAGAAATTCTCACTCGCCTGCGCGCTGAGAACCCCCATCCCACCACAGAACTGAATTTTTCATCCCCCTTTGAGTTGCTGGTAGCCGTTACCTTATCGGCCCAAGCCACAGATGTGAGTGTGAACAAAGCCACCGCAAAGTTATTTCCCATAGCCAATACGCCCCAGGCAATCGCCGATTTAGGTGTAGAAGGGCTAAAGGACTATATTAAAACCATTGGCCTTTACAATTCTAAAGCGAAAAATGTGCATCGACTTAGTGAGATACTGTTAGAAAAGTATCAAGGCGAGGTGCCAGAAAACCGAGAAGCTTTAGAAGCCTTGCCCGGCGTGGGTCGAAAAACCGCTAACGTGGTTTTAAATACTGCCTTTGGCTGGCCGACCATAGCGGTGGACACGCACATATTTAGAGTCTCAAACCGCACTAAATTCGCCATGGGTAAAGATGTGGTCGCAGTGGAGCAAAAACTGGAAAAAGTGGTCCCCAAAGAATTCAAAGTGGATGTTCACCACTGGCTGATTCTGCACGGCCGTTATACCTGTATTGCACGTAAGCCCCGCTGTGGTAGCTGTATTATTGAAGATTTGTGTGAATACAAAGACAAAACGGAATAAAAGCTGAATCGGCCCTTTTGGTTGTTCAATACCATGATATCCTAGTGCCCTGCCAACAAGCCGTCCTGTCTTAGTACGTTGATCTGTCATAAAAATGTCGTGTTATTCACGCACACTGCATGCTGACACAACAATATCGTACCAAATAAAACACTCACGTTTTTAAGCTAAGTTATGTTGACGCAAACGGGTGTCCATGCCCGTTATCAAAGTGCTTTTGTTTAACGGTACACAGTTCAACAGGAGCCTTTATGACAGCTGCACGGTACTTTGTAACCTTTCTTATATGGCAATGCCTTTGCCTTACCTCTGCAGGTGCCGTAGATATTATTGCCCACCGCGGCGCATCTGGATACTTGCCAGAACACACCTTGGCATCCACTACCCTCGCCTTTACCCAGCACCCCAATTACATCGAACAGGATGTGGTGATGAGCAAAGACGGCGTAGCTGTGGTGTTGCACGATATACATTTGGAAACCGTAACCAACGTGGAAGCCATTTATCCCCATCGAGCCCGAGAAGACGGTCGCTGGTATGTCTTGGATTTCACCTTTGATGAACTGCAAAAACTAACGGTACACGAACGCACCGATGAACAAGGGAATACGGTCTTCCCCCACCGCTATCAAGGTCAGCACGGGACTTTTCGTATCGCCACCTTGGCCTCTCATATTGAGCTTATACAGCAACTTAATCAGGCCTTTGATACCCATGTGGGATTTTATACCGAGATAAAATCACCGGCATGGCATCGCGAACAAGGGGTGGATATTAGCGCGGCGGTTCTTGTGGTTTTACAACACTATGGCTTAACCGAAAACAATGGCAATTTGTACATTCAGTGTTTTGATTTTGAAGAAATAAAACGCTTGCGTGAGACCTTCCATTACAAGGGTAAATTGATTCAACTTTTCGCAGAAAACGCGTGGGGCGAGTCCAGCACGGACTATGATGCGTTACTCACAGAATCAGGCATAAAAAACCTGGCCAAGTATGTGGATGGCGTAGGTCCATGGCTTCCTCAGCTTATGGACACAAAAAGCCTAAAAAACGGTCAGTTGGTTGTTCGCCCTTGGGTAGGCTACGCCAAGCAGGCGAAATTACTTATTCATCCCTATACTCTTCGCACCGACGCTCTGCCGACAAAGCATAGCGCAGAAACCCTTTTGCTATGGTTAACTGGCCCGGTGGGCATTGATGGGCTCTTTACCGATCAGGTACCGCCTGTACGTGAGTTCTTATCCCGTTAGGCGGTGAGCCGCTGTTCAGGACCTTACCCTTTGGATAAACGCACCACAACGCGCCGGTTTAGTGCCCGGGTATCACTGTTAATATTTGGAGAGATATGACGTTTTTCACCATGGCCACTGACCTCAATTCGTGAAGAATCGACGCCCATCGCCGTGAAGTAATCTTTCACCTGATTTGCTCGGCGCAAGGACAATTGCTCGTTATTCCATCGTCCACCGTAGCTATCGGTATACCCGTCAAGCAAGACCAGTTCTAAATCAGTATCTTCTTTTAAATATTCGCCAATCATTTCCAATCGTTTTTCAGCGTACTTGGTCAGATCTGTACTGTTTTTCTTGTAAGATAAAACCGTGTAGGAAATATCGTCAAAGCTATAGGGCAAAAGGTGAGAGACACAATTCACAAACTGCCGATAGACAGGTAAAAAGTTGCTGGCGTTAAGGGCTACTGCAACCTTGTCATACTGATTGTACCAATCTTGATAGTAAATGGTGGGCCAATAGCCCTTTTCCAGTTCGCTAAGCATAGTCCAGGCTGCTTTTTCAGGCAGATCGCCATTATATTGGGTACGCAAGGTCATATCAGCGATACGTTTTGGCATGGCGCCTGGCATCCAGGATGGCGGTACAGAATACACCGCGGCCAAGTCGAAGGACTTGGGTAAAAGATGCATATCAAGCTCAAATTCCATATTTAATTGCTTCGACGCCTGACTGATAAACATGGCGTCACCATAGCCGGGAACAGGATGGGATAAGGTGCACTGCAATCGGCTTTCATTAGCCAATTGCCAATTTGACGTCTCAACAGATGCCGCATACTGTCTCATTGCAGACTGGCTGGTTGCAGAAACCAGCAATAAACATAATATTATTGCCTGTCGAAACATAGTTTGCCCTGAAAGTAATTTTGATATTGTTAACTTTCTTATTATCGCCCGTAAGTAAAAAAAGTTTAGCACAATCCGCCGCTGTCATTCGCCAACAAATTGCTAGACAAAAAAGAACAAAGGTAGATACCAAGCCCGTATCCTGCGATAATTTCTCACTTTCTGTATTCACAGCCTTAATGATGCTATGGGATCAGGGGCTTAACGCCCGTTAAGGCCGCCTAGTTGAATACTTGGATTTTTTATTTAAGGCAAAATACTTTATATGTCTGACAGTTCTGGCACGTTAAAAGACCGTTTTCGCGGCTATTTCCCCGTCGTAATCGATGTCGAAACCGCAGGATTTAATGCACATACCGATGCATTACTGGAAATCGCGGCAGTCACACTTAGGATGGACGAAGCGGGAATGCTCCACCCGCATCAGACAATACACCATCATGTCATTCCTTTTGAAGGCGCCAATTTGGAACCCGCCGCGCTGGAATTCAACGGCATCGATCCCCATTGTCCACTGCGTGGTGCACTGGAAGAGTCAGAGGTCATGAAAGATCTGTGTAAAAACATCCGTAAGTATCAAAAGGAAGCCCAGTGCCAGCGTTCGGTTATTGTGGCCCACAACGCAGCCTTTGATCAGGGCTTTGTTAACGCAGCAATTGAACGTAGTAAGATCAAGCGAACGCCCTTTCATCCCTTTGTGTCTTTTGATACCACGACCCTGGCAGGACTCGCTGTCGGACAAACCGTGCTGGTTAAAGCCTGTCGGGAAGCGGGGATCCCCTTTGATCAAAGTGAAGCACACAGTGCACTGTACGATGCCCAGCGCACTGCCGAACTGTTTTGCTATATTACTAACCGATACCATGAATTAGGTGGCTGGCCACGTAACAAATCCTAGCTTGTTAAAACAGGCGGAATAACTGTTAGCATTAGGCCGGTAAATTACAAATGGTCAGCTTCTTCAGGCAGGTATTTCGCCATCGCGTCTTTGGATGCATCCATACCGGCTTTCCCTTCTGTCCAGCCTGCAGAACACACTTCACCGCGTCCCAATACTGTATCCGTGCTCAAATCCAGGGCCAGATGGCCAAGGAGAACGCCCAGAGTTCACGCCTTTCACAATATGCGCTGTAATATAATGGAATGGTTAAGGGATGCTTTTTATTGATACTGCCTAAGCGAGCCGCAATAACCTATCCAACCGATGAAAGCTGCGGTTATTAGAGTGTAAAAAAACGACGAAAAAAACCGTTTTACCCCTTGCCTTGAGAATAAATAACAACTATTATCATTCACAGTTGTATTGCAAAGGCAGTTTTATGTACGTATGTATGTGTTACGGGGTAACCGATAAAGCCATTACTCAAGCGGTTGAAGAAGCCGGTGTGGGAAATTTGCGCGAGTTACGTCAACATTTAAATGTAGGCGCTCAATGCGGAAAATGCATTCAAATGGCACAACAAATCATTGACTCAACCATCATTGACGAGTCGTTGTTTAAAGAAGTCTGTTAATTTTTCTTCCTCTTTTTTTGCTATAACCCCTAGCCCCTTACCGACGTCCTGTAACCACTATCCCTTTGCCCTCTTTAAATACAGTTTCCCTCTTTTAGAAAACAAAAAACCCGGTAAAAACCGGGTTTTTAATTTACTGTATGCTTAAGGTCGCAATGCCTATAACTTAGTCTTCGCTAGAGTCTTCAGCTTTATACTTCTTTGCCGTTTCTTTAATCAAAGGCTGTAGTTCATTTTGCTGTGTCATTTCAATGATAATGTCACATCCCCCTACCAACTCGCCATCAACCCATAGT
>NZ_JBAHZB010000162.1:0-5377 GCF_036697315.1 Alteromonas sp. 14N.309.X.WAT.G.H12 | reverse complement strand
CTATAGGGCATCCTAAGTCCAATGAACAGGTCGCCTCAAGGGTAGGCATTAGCACGGTTTTTTCTGGGCTTAAGATTTTAGCCGTTTCGCCCATAAACTTAACACCAGCAACAATAAGGGTTTGCTCTGATGCATTGCGGCCAAATCGCGCCATCTCTAACGAGTCTGCCACACAACCTCCAGTTTCCTCAGCTAAAGCCTGGATCTCTGGGTCAGTATAATAGTGCGCTACCAGAACGGCATTACGATCTTGCAAGAGTTGCTTTATCTCGTTTTTAAGTTCAGCTTTTCTTTGGGCACTCAAAGGTGCCGGCTTAGCGGGAAACGGGTAATCAACCTGATCGACTCTGAAAGCAATAGACATATCACATAGCCTGAATTATCGACAATAAGGGCGCGAATTATACCCCACTGTCATAAAAATTACATAGCCATGAGATATGAATAGAAATTTATGTTTCAAGGGCTATGGTACAAAGATATCCGTTTTTAACCCTCACTGCCCTTTTGGCCGTAATGTTCTAATCGCTATGATAAACAAGACAATAAGAAAATTATCATCGAACAAGTTGACTAATTGATGGTGTTTACAAGGACTGTGTAATTTGAGAGATATTTCTGATTCCCGCTAGGTGGGGATAAGCGTTCTAAGATGGTGGGTCGTGCTGGATTCGAACCAGCGACCAATTGATTAAAAGTCAACTGCTCTACCAACTGAGCTAACGACCCATCTTAGGTTGCGTGAAAAGCGATTTCTCAAAAGGCTTGAGAAAAGTGGTGGGTCGTGCTGGATTCGAACCAGCGACCAATTGATTAAAAGTCAACTGCTCTACCAGCTGAGCTAACGACCCATTGCTTTTCGTTTGTTACCACTCTGTGGCAACGGCGGCATATATTACTCATATTCTGAGGCGGCGCAACCCAAAAATGGCATTTATTTTCACTTTTCGGTAATTTCTTGTTTAAACGGTCAAAATGAAAGCAAATCGGTTAGTAAACCTACTGAGAAATACCTGTTGTATGGAAAAAAGAGGTCGATTTTTTAGAACGGGTTATGTGTGATGGCGCGTAAATTTTTTTGAAAATAAAAAAAAACCTCCCAAAAGGAGGTTTTTTTATAGTCCATTTAATCTTGACTGGGCTAACTTGGTGGCCGATGAATTAGGATATTCCTGAATCACCTGCTCAAAAAGTGTTCGCGCCTCAGTTTTATTTCCCTGTCTTTCAGAAATAACGCCAAGCTTAAGTAACGCATCCGGTCTTTTGGCAGAATCAGAAAACTTATTAATAACAATATTAAATTGCTCTGATGCCTCTGACCATCGTTGTTTATTGAACAGTAATTGACCTAACCAGTAATGTGCATTCGGTGCATACCCACTGTCAGGAAATTCTGCCAGAAAAGACTGAAAGGCGGGAATAGCCTTATCATACTCTCTGGATTTTAAAATCAAGTTTACCGCTGCCTCGTACGCTTCCCCCTCATCTTGAGAAGAAGCACTTGATGTGGCACTCGGCGATGGTGTGGATGTCGGTGTCGGCGTTATATTGCCACTTGTGGGCGTGTTCACCGAGTTCGTCATCCCAGAGCCTTGTTTTAGAGCCTCTACACGCTTATCGATCTCAAGATACAATTCGCGTTGGCGCTCTAACACTTTTTCCAATTGATTCGTATTGACTTCAACGGCACCACGTAGCTCATCAATTTCGCCTTGCATGGTGTCTAAGTGTTGTTGCAAACGATGCTGCATCTCAGTGCGGCTTTGCACAATACGCTCTAACACCACAATACGCTGTTCTAACGAACTTTGTCCCTCTGTGCCAACAGAAACCTGGGGCTGAGTTGGTGTATTGTCGACATCATAAACCGGCGCCTGAGCCTGTAATGACGTGGAAACGCAAAGGGCGACACACAAGGTGACGCCCTGTAAGTTTGGCTTAACCAAAGCGTTGGCCCTTACTGATAAACAACAATAGCACGACGATTTTGTGCCATCGCGTATTCTGTAGAGCCCATCACTGCCGGTTTCTCTTCACCGTAAGATACCGTGGAGATTTGGCTGCTGCTTACGCCAGCATTCATCAGGTAAGTTTCTACCGCTTGTGCACGACGCTCACCTAGGGCGATGTTGTATTCAGGTGTACCGCGTTGGTCAGTATGACCTTCGATAACCACTTGCTGATCAGGATGCTGAACAAGGAACTCTGCATGTTTGTCTAATAAAGTCTGGAACTCGCCTTTAATAGTTGCACGGTCAAAATCGAAGTAAACAGTCTGCTCTTTTTTCAAGGCAGCCATTTGCTCTTCAACCATTTCCTGTTGACGCTGCATGCGCTGAGCGGCTTCCGCTTTAACACGGGCTTGTTCTGCTTCAAGTGCTTGACGCTCGGCTTCTGCTTGCTCTTGAGCTACACGGTTGCGCTCTGCGGCTAACTCTTCTTCTGATGGACCGGACGAACAGGCCATCATAGTCACCACTGGCAAGGCGATAATGAAGCTTTTCATCACTTTATTCATTTGCATCCTCTTAATCCTTATATTTTTTAATGTTAATTGGTATTAAAACAAAAATGGTGACCAACTCGGCGACTTCACTTGTCCATTTGTGGCTGGCAACCTAGCCTTAAAGCGACCGTCCAACGACACCAAGGATAATACCTGTGTGCCATTATGAAGGGTGCTGTAAATAATCATGCTTCCATTCGGGGCAATACTGGGAGACTCATCCAAATAGGTTTTCGTCAACACCTGTATACCGCCATTGTCCAATCCAAGTTTAGCGATATGATAATCACCTTGGGTCTGATTTACCAAAACCATCTGTTTACCGTCAGGTGTAATGGTAGCGCCAAGATTTTGTTCGCCCTGGAAAGTAAGTCGTCTCACTTTCCTTGATGATAAATTTACGCTATAAATCTGTGGTTTACCACCCCGTTCCGAGCTAAAAATTAAGCTCTTCCCGTCTGGCGTCCACGCTGGCTCAGTATCTATAGAACGGTTTCGGGTAATTCGCTGCAATTTCTTTGTGGCCAAATCCATCACATAAATTTCCGGATTACCGTCTTTAGACAGTACCATCGCCAGTTTTTTACCATCAGGAGAAAATACTGGACTGCTGTTAATTCCTGGAAAATCAGTGATTTTTGTCCGTTCCATCGTATAGATATCCTGGATAAAAATCTGCGGACGTTTGTTTTCAAAACTCACATAGGTAAGCTTTTCGCCATCCGGTGACCATGATGGCGACATCAATGGCTCAGGGGATGACAACAACCGGGTTTCATTTTCACCGTCATAATCTGAAATAACCAGTTGATAAGGCAGCGCATTCGTTTCCCGGTCCCGCACCACAACATACGCCAAACGGGTTAAGAATGCACCTCGCTCCCCTGTCAATTTTTCGTAAATTACATCACTGATACGGTGTGCATATTGACGAAAATCAGCGCCGCTAATAATTGCCTGACGAGCATCAATAATATGATCTGCACTGCTCACTAACTGGCCATTGTGCATGGCTTGACCACTGCCACCGGTCTGTTGCCCTCTAAGTACATCGATAAGTTCAAAAGAAACGCGATATTTATCGGCACCCGTTTGTGCCACTGTGCCAACCAAGATTGTATCTACACCCATTGATGCCCAGGCCGAATAATTGACCTGCTTATCGGTGGAAGGTTGTTGGGGCATTTTATTATAGGCAATCGGACTGAATTTTCCGCTTCGCATTAAATCGGCCATCACCACATCGGCAATACCTTGGGGGATGGTATCTGTGCCTTCCCACTTAAATGGCACCACGCCAATGGGACGTGCGCTATCTACACCTTCGGTTATCACTATTTCTAACGAAGCCTGTGCCATATTAGTTATTGCTAATAGGAACACGCCAACGAACATCCTGATTGGTCTCATCGTCACTACAATCTCACCGTTATGTTGATATCTTTTATTTGCTCGTAAACCGACGGATCATCAGACATAGGCAATTTGTCTGGTCGGCGTACGGCACTTTCTGCTGCACGACATAGTGCGTCATTTCCCTCTAAGCGGGTCACTTTTGTTACAAACCCCGATGTTGCCAAACGTATATTTAGCCGACATTCTTTACCGGTAAAGCTATCATCGTCAATAAGATAACGCTGAACGGTCGCGGTAATTAACGCCCGGTATCGGTCAACCTCAGATAACACCTGTTGTTGCCGCCGTTTCGCCTGTGCTGCCCGCTCTGCTTCCAGTTGCTCTTGCAGGATCCTGTCCATCTCGGCTTTTTCTTTGGCTTCTTTTGCTTTTCGCGCGGCTTCCGCCTTTGCTTTGGCTTCCCTTTCTTTACGTTCTTTTTCCTGTTGGGCGGCTAATTGTTTCAACTCCAATTGCTTTTTACGCTCGGCTTCCTGCTGGCGTTTTTTGTCCGCCGCTTTCTTCTGTGCAGCCCGCCGTGCTGCGGCTTCTTTACGCTGACGTTCTTTCGCCGCGGCCTCCTTGGCCTTGCGTTGCCGTTCTGCCTCTCGCGCCTGTGCTTGGGCAGCTTGTTCCGCCCGCTTTTTATCCGCGATTGCCTGCGCATCGATAAAGGTCGCCTGAATCACCGGCGCTTCGCTATCACTGGATAAGAAAACGGGATCGGAGGAAAAAGTGACGCTGATCAGCAACACCGCAGCAATGAACACGTGCACGCCAATCGCTTTAACAACGGCTTGCTGATCACCAGAAAGTTTACCCATAAAGTTAATTATTCATCCACTGGATCGGTCATTAAACCCACAGAGGGTACGCCCGCTTGTTGCAACAATACCATTAGCTGGATGACTTCGTTGTATGCCACCTGACCATCACCTTTTACCACAACCGGTGTATTCGGCTCTTTCTCAAGTTTTGCCGCTACCAATGCGGTGAGTTCTTGCGTGCCCAGTGGTGTGTCTTCATCACCAAGATTAAGAAAATAATTCCCTTGTACGTCAACAGATGCAATGAGCGGTGGAATATCGTCCTGCTCAATGGGTTGCGCACTGGCTTTAGGCAATTCAACCTTAACGCCTTGGGAAATTAGCGGAGCTGTTACCATAAAGATAACAAGCAGTACCAGCATCACGTCAATGTAGGGTACAACATTGATTTCCGATACTGGACGACGCCTTTTACGTGTATACATGGCTTGCCTCCGAAAGTTGGATTACTGCACTTGCGCAGACGTAGCCTGACGATGAAGAATGGCGGAGAATTCTTCCATAAAGTTGCCATAGCTATTTTCTATTTTTTCCACCTTGTAGCTAAACCGGTTGTAAGCAACAACCGCAGGAATAGCAGCAAACAAACCAATGGCTGTGGCAATCAGCGCTTCAGCAATACCTGGGGCAACCATCGCCAGTGTGGCTT
>NZ_JBAHZB010000161.1:0-5433 GCF_036697315.1 Alteromonas sp. 14N.309.X.WAT.G.H12 | reverse complement strand
AGTCCCCAACCCTTCGATATCAGGTACTTTGGCATCAGGATCTTCCAAAAAGCGCTTGGATTCTGGACCCGTAATTTCCGGACCATTGTCACTTGAAAATACCACCAGCGTATTGTCTTCCAAGCCCAACGTTTTTAAGGTGTCTAATACCCGTCCAATGCGCATATCTGCCCCTTCAACTACAGAAGCATAAACTTGATGCTGTTCATCTAAATGAGCATTTTTTTTCATTAGTTCAGGATCAGGATAATGTGGTGTGTGAGCCTCATGGATCCATAGATTGAGAAAAAAAGGCTTGTCTTTATTACGTTTAATAAAATCGATAGCGTAGTCATAGGTTTCCCGAGCATCAAGCTGTTTACCCGGACCGTTGAAAACGGCACTTTCATCATAGCCATAGGTTGTAGGGAGAGGTGCATCTTGTATCGCTCGATTCGTTAAATGCCATTTACCAAAATGAGCGGTGGTATAACCGGCTTGTTTTAACACTTTAGGCATGGTTACGATAGTGTTATCCAACCAGTCAGGCATATGAAAACGATAGTGATGTTCCACGGTAGCGAAGTGTCGATTGACATTATTCCTCGCAGGATATTGTCCGGTCATAACAGCAGCTCGACTTGGTGAACATACCGGATTTGAAACAGTAAATTGGTAGAATTCGCTCCCCTGCTCTGCTAAATGATCCAGATTAGGCGTTTCGATGGTTTTACTACCATGACGACTCAAATCGCCCCAGCCTAAATCGTCCGCAAAAATAAAAATAATATTAGGTTGGTTAGCCTGTGTTTGGGCTTGTACAACAGTACTAGCAAAAAACACTGTTAGCCCTAGAAAAAGCGTTAACCATCTTGGTAGTACACCTCTGAAGTTTTTCATCTTCACTCCGTAGAAAGCACGAATTTAGTCTTCAATCAGACAAAAACCTGCCATTTGTTTAAATATTGTTAATTTATGATAACCACTTTATTTTAAATGGTAAACAATAATTTATATTTAAACCGAGGAAAGGTGCGGAATACCTGTAATAGGGCCAGGTTAGGAAATAACCTTGATGTTTATCGTTTTCTTTTCGTTACCTGAATTGAGAAAGCTTGTCCGGATATTTCGCATGCAAGTTGTGAACGCTTCTAGAGGCATTGTCGAGGTAATAAATCCACATTTACGGCATATATGCCGCCAAGATAGCGATTTATATTAACGGGATATCAGTTGATTCATACATGAATGTTCCATCACCACATCCTGCTATCAAAGAAGAAACATGATGGTCTATATGATGCGTTCATCTGACAGTGCTCTCGCACTGTCAGACGTTTAGCTATTTTACGTTGTGATAATCCAATACAACTACTCTGCCTTGAAGCTTCAAACTATAGCCTCTCGACATAAGCGTAAAAGGCGGGCAGTGGTTTTAAATCCCCATTTTGATCATCAGCAAACCATCCTTTGAGGCGTAAATCACCAGCCTCCAGATGGATATTGAAGTCTGCGCCGTTAGCATTTTTATTCACTTTCACGACCTGAGTTTTGCCATTCACGTCCAAAAGTGCGTATACACGTTTAACCGGATAGCTAGCAATCTTGTCATGTACATACAGACTAATTTTATAATCACCGGCTTTAGCCACGGTTAAATACCAAGGTAATTCACCATATTGCTCTTCTCGTCCTAGCCAGCTTGGTACATGATATTCATCTTGTGGGCGTTGAAAACCGGGGAACCAAGGTACGTCATCAGTTGATTGTGCTTCCATCCAGTCCATCGCGGTCAATCTTGACGGATTTTCATGTTTACTACCCACAATAATACGTTGACGAGGAAAACCTTTGGCTGATACCTCGTTCCACCACTTATCATAATCCTGCTGCAACTGTGCAACTACATCAGGATGCGCTTGTTTAACATCTTGCTGCTGACCCGGATCTGCCTGCATATCAAATAATTCTGTTTTATTTTCTTCGCCATGCAAAACATAACGCCAGCGATTTGTCATCACCACTGCTGGGCGATCTTTACTTGGAATATCAACTCGCTGATTAGTGACAACCAAATGACGATCTTGTAGGGTTTGTTCGCTTTTCAACACAGGTAATAGGCTCGTCCCATCAAGATCAGCTGGCGCATCAATGCCCGCAACATCAAGTAGAGTCGGCATTAAGTCAAAGTGTGCAGTCAGTTGATTCACATCTTTGCTTTTTAAATGACCTGCAGGCCAAGAAATATAAAGTGGATCGCGATGCCCACCATCATAAACCGACGCTTTATAACCACGCATTCCGGCATTGTAGTTCCAGTTAGCAAATTCCGGTCTTTCTTTCAGTTTGGCAATCTCATCCATTGTCATGCTTTTAAATCCAGAACCATTATCAGTGGTAAAAATTAATAGTGTATTCTCTTCAATCCCTTGTTCTTTCAAGGTTTCACGCAAACGCCCTAACTCATCATCTAAATAGGTGATCATGGCATAGTATAAAGCCATTTTTTCCGGTAACCCTTGATCACGATAATGCTGGACATAATTGTCTGGAGCCCGGTGTGGAGAGTGAGGCGCATTAGTGGAAATATAAGCAAAGAACGGTTTGTCTTTATTCTCTTTGATAAAGTCAATCGCACCGTCAAACCACACCTTGGTGGAATATTCATCGAAAACAATCGGTTTACCGTTGTGGAAATAAGTATCGTCAAACTGTTTATTCCCCCAGTAATCAGGTGTTTGCCCAACACCACCACCACCAAAAATCAATGATTCATCAAATCCTTGATCTTCAGGTCTAAAGGGATAGTTATCTCCCAAATGCCATTTGCCAAACATTGCGGTGGTATAACCGGCTTCCTTCAATTTTTCCGGCAATGTTTGATTCTCCGTAGGCAATAAAGAACGCCCCATAATGGTATGCCAAACACCCGCTTTCATAGAGTATTTACCGGTTAATAAAGCAGACCGAGACGGCGAGCAGGTTGGATCCATGTGAAAGTTAGTAAAACGCACACTCTGTTCGGCCAACTGACTCATATTGGGTGTTTGAATGGCGGGATTTTCATTGCGAGCCATATCGCCATACCCTTGGTCATCAGTCATGACCAGAATAATATTTGGCTTCTGTTGCTCCGTTTGGGATTGGATTTGACTACCATTGTCAGCGCATGCTGATACACAGAAGAGTGTGATTACAAAAAGCCATAACGCGCTAACGCTTTTCTGACGGTAACTATGATTAGAAGAGTTACAATTATACATATTAAGATCCACTATAAATAAATGAAAAACACATCATGCGGCATTTCATAAGTAAAACACACAATCATATTTAACACAACCTTAACGAATCATTTACCTCTGTTTTCATTCAATTTATATACTTTTACCTTCTTCTCGAATTTTCTTATCAATAAACAAGCTAGCTCACAAAACAGGAGTACTGTGAAGATAACTGCTGACAGTAAAATCTGTATTCTCATCTTGCAATACACGGTCTGCAGGTATCTTTACACTTAAATTGACAAACCAATGCACCACATTTTCAGGAAGTTTAGAATACTCAACTTCAACCATTGATTGCTTTGCGTCAAACCATTGTATTTTTGCATCGTCACTTTGCCATTCAGCCTTACCTGTATTCCCCGTATCCGTGGTGTAATAAATAGTCGCCTGATGTATATCCTGCGGCTTTATCACCCTATCGCTAATCTTGAACCTCACTTGCGCAAATTGACCAGAAGACAACAGGGGCGAACTAGGTTGAATGGGTGCTTTACCATTAAGCACAACAGATTGGGCATAGATATAAGACTCTGGCTGCTCCCAACCTTGTGGGTGACTATGTCGCATTAGCGGCTTAATAGTTACCGATGACTCACCTGCTACGTGTCGATATGATTTAGCCTGGGCATCGAGTGAAAAATGCTGATCATGCAAATCTGTCAGCCAAAAAGTGGGACGGTTAAAGCGCTCGAGTCTGTTACCTGGCTCCCATACTGCCTGATATTGAGGATTGTTTGCCAACGCGACCTCATACTGATTATCCATCTGAGCCAAGTAACCACATCCGTAAACAGGAATGGCAAAGTCAAATCGGGGATCATAGCCTATGGCGGTTGCCGTAATAACGCCCCCCCAAGAGATGCCAGATAAACCAATATGAGAATTGTCGATTTCCCCTTTTGAACGTAGGAAATTGTTAGCCCGGATCACCGCAGAGACTGCATGAAACATCCACTGATCAGAAATAGGTTGAGAGAAATCCTGATAGATGCCATTTCTGGATGGCCCCGCATAATCATGGCGAAGCCAAGGTAAATGTTTATTGCCAGTAGCACGAATATCTGTTTGTCCTTCAACGGCAATACTGATAGCTGCAAAACCGGCCTTGTTCCAGTTTTTAACCCACTCCCCGTAGGCAGTACCACCGCCACCGTGTACCAGCACCATCGCTGGTGCTTTACCAAATTTAATATTCTTTCCTGTTAATGGTTTTTGCGGATAACCGTAAAGTGCAAAAATTCTTGTTTTCTTATTCCCATCAAGCCCACTATATTCATCACCGTCTAGATATAACTCAGTTAAACCATCGGATCTGAGTTTTTGCTTAAAAATCGATGGTGGCGTGCGGTTATTAAGCAAAGAATCCATATGGTTCTCTACTTTTTTTATATCAGCTGAGAAGTCACCTGCATAAATATTGAAATGAAAAAAAAGAAAACCGAAACTAAGTAGACACGGCCATTTAAAAATAGCCCCAAACAATGAAAATATCGTCTGTTTTTTTCTATCAAGCATAACAATTCAGCCCTCATTGGAGCTTAAAGACATAAACAATAATTTTTGGCAGTTGAATAACTTCATTCAACTGCCTAGCTCAAATTAAAAGAAAGTTGATTTCATTCTAGAACTTTGTTTACAAAATTAATTTAGTAAGTTTCTCGAATTAGAAAGAGATTATAGATTAGCGAACTATGGGAGAGAAAAACGTGCAACACTTTGTTGCTGTTGCCCTAAATTTTCAATTTCCAGACGAATTGTATCACCTTCCTTTAAATAGCGCGGTGGAGTCATGCCCAATCCAACGCCAGGAGGCGTGCCGGTACTAATAATATCTCCCGGTTGTAAGCTCATAAACTGGCTAATGTAATGGATCAAAAAAGGGACCTTATACACCATAGTTTTCGTTGATCCCGTTTGCATTCTTGTTCCGTTTACATCCAGCCACATACTAAGATTATCTACATCGCCGGCGTCCTCAGGAGTAACCAAATATGGTCCAAACGGACCAAATGTGTCACAGCCTTTCCCTTTACTCCATTGCCCCTGACGTTCTATTTGAAACTCACGTTCAGATAAATCATTAATAACACAATAGCCAGCAACATGTTCAAGGGCGTTTGCTTCACTTACGTATTTGGCTTCTTTTCCAATTACAACGCCTAACTCC
>NZ_JBAHZB010000160.1:0-5786 GCF_036697315.1 Alteromonas sp. 14N.309.X.WAT.G.H12 | reverse complement strand
TATTAACCCTGCCCCCCTCTTTTTTTGCCGAGTTGCGTACCGGGGAAGTGATTTCCCGCTTTACCAGCGATACCACCGTTTTACAAACCGTGGTGGGCATGAGTTTATCCATGGCCATTCGCTCGGTGATTACCTTAACCGGAGCGCTGATATTAATGGTATTTACCAGCCCGGCTTTGACCCTTTGTGTTGTTCTTGCTGTACCTACTATCCTTATTCCCATCCGGTTACTGGCACCACAAGTGCGGCTTTACGCCAAAAAGAGCCAGGACAGAATCGCTGATTTGGGCGCCCATATTGATCAAACCCTACATGAAATCATGACCGTACAAGCCTTTACCGCGGAGCAGCAAGAAGATAAAGCCTTTGTTCACGGCGTGGAAGCCGCCATGTCTACCGCAAAAATGCGCATTCATTTTCGCTCTCTACTGATTGGCTTAATCATGTTATTTAGTTTAAGTGCCATTGTGATGATTGCCTGGTTTGGCGCCAGACAAGTGTTCACTGGCGCCATGTCGGCAGGTGAACTGTCCGCCTTCTTATTTTATGCGGTCATGGCAGGCGGCAGTATTGCCACCGTCAGTGAAGTGATTGGCGAAGTTCAGCGCGGTGTAGGTGCCAGCGAACGGTTACTCGCCCTTTTAGCCGCCGAACCAGACATCAAACCGGGGCCCCTGAATCAAAAAAGTCCTCCTTCAACACCACCGGCCATCACCTTAAGGAATATCAAATTCGGTTATGGGCACACTGCCCTGTTTGAAGATTTCTCGCTGACTATTGCACCTGGTGAAAAAGTGGCACTTGTGGGTGCCAGTGGCGCGGGAAAAACCACCCTATTTCAGCTGTTGCTTCGCTTTTATGATGTTCAGTCCGGCGCCATTTTACTCAATCAAACCCCCATTACGGATCTGGCTTTAACCACCTTACGTTCTCACATTGCCATTGTCACCCAAGAGCCTGTGGTGCTTGCCACTTCGGTGATGGAGAACATTCGATACGGGAATAGCAACGCCAGTGAAGATGATGTTAGACAAGCGGCCAAATCCGCCTTTGCTCATGAATTTATAGAAGAACTCGAATACGGTTACCACACCCAGTTGGGCGAACGGGGGGTGAAATTATCCGGCGGCCAAAAACAACGTATTGCCATTGCCCGGGCGTTATTGGCGGATCGCCCTATTCTTTTATTAGACGAAGCCACCAGTGCCCTTGATGCCCGCAGTGAAAAAATGGTGCAAGAAGCATTAAATAAGCTGATGGAAGGGAGAACCAGCATTGTCATTGCCCATCGATTAGCCACAGTAAAACACGTCGATCGTATAATCGTGCTAGACAAAGGTCGCATTTTAAATACAGGAAAGCATGATGAACTGATGGAAAACGATATGCTGTACCGAGAGTACGCTGAACTGCAATTGCTTACCTGACGTTGCTATGGTGGTATACACTTTGGGAAATAGAATGTTAATAACAGAATGGCGGTGTGATTTTTACGTTTCGAATTAATAGAAAACGATAAATTCACACCCTCCAGTGGAACACATAAAAATGCGATTAAAATCAGTAGCAATTTATGCAATAGGATTGCTTTTTGCGACAACCAGTCAACTGTCAAATGCTCAGTACTTTGGCGATACCCAAGCTAAACTTGTGGTACTTGAAGAAATTACTTTTCAATATGAAAAGCGCGACGTGGAAGCGGTAGGCACCGCCGAAGCCGTGCGTTCAATTGTCCTTTATCCTGCCGTATCCGATGAAGTCATCGCGGTGAACTTTGTCCCTGGGCAATATGTAGAAAAAGGTAAGGTGCTAGTGAAACTCGACGATCGCAGACAAAAAGTGGCGGTACGTCGGGCAGAATTACAATTGCTGGATGCAGAGCGTACTTTTAAACGCTTACTGGAAAGCCGTGAAAAAGGCGCCATCCCACAAAGCGAATTGGATCTAGCCCAAACAACCCGCGATCTAGCACAAGTGACGCTGGAAGAAGCCAATGCTGATTTGGAAGACCGCACAATTGTTGCGCCTTTTAGTGGTGTTGTTGGCCTAACGGATGTGGAAGTCGGCGATCGTATTACCACCACCACCGCCATCACCACGTTAGATGACAGAAGTAAGTTATTTATTGATTTTCGTGCGCCAGAAACCGCGCTAAACGTGCTCCTAAACCAACCTACAGTAACACTGGAGCCGTGGAGTAACCGCTCAAAGACCCTGCCGGCTGAAATTGCAGAAGTAGATTCCAGAATCAACGACATCGATCGTACCTTACGTGCCCGGGCCATTTTGGATAACAACACGGATAACTTTCGTCCTGGAATGAGCTTTAGAGTTAAACTGGAAATTAACGGCAACGAATTTGCCGCTGTTCCAGAAGCCTCATTATTATGGGGGGCCACAGGCGCCTACGTTTGGATTGCACAAAACAATAAAGCAAAACGCGTGGATGTTAACGTTCACCAGCGGTTACGGGGAGTTATTCTTGTATCCGGCGATTTATCACCCGGTGACATGCTCATTGCTGAAGGCATTCAGCGACTGCGGGAAGGGCAACCCATAACCACTGAGCTGGCCCAGGGTGTACAAAATGGTTAAACATTCCCAACAAGGTAGCGACTTACCCTCCCTGTCGATTCGTCGACCGGTCCTTATTGTCGTATTAAACTTACTGATTATTATTGCCGGGTTTGCGGCCCTAAATGGGCTTGAAGTCAGGGAATTACCCGATGTGGATACGCCCACTGTAACGGTGACCGCCGAATATCCTGGCGGTTCCCCAGAGACCGTTGACGCCGAAGTTACCAGCCGTCTGGAAGGGGCTGTAGCACGGGTCAGTGGTGTTAAGAATATCTATGCGCAAAGTGAGGAAGGCTCGGCGCGGGTACGCGTGGAATTTCGTGCTGGCATTAATTTAGAAGATGCCGCCAACGAAACCCGCGAATCGGTGAGTCGGGTGCAACGACAGTTACCTGAAGATGTGGAACAAGTTTCCATTATTCGCGCCGATAACGATGCCCAAGCAGTGGTAAGTCTGGCGGTATCGAGTAGCACCCTTGATATGGAAACCTT
The DNA here is from genome assembly GCF_036697315.1 of Alteromonas sp. 14N.309.X.WAT.G.H12. NCBI lineage: Bacteria > Pseudomonadati > Pseudomonadota > Gammaproteobacteria > Alteromonadales > Alteromonadaceae > Alteromonas > Alteromonas sp. 14N.309.X.WAT.G.H12. The sequence continues at coordinate 2,717 of NZ_JBAHZB010000160.1, read as the reverse complement.
AACCGAGCGGGTTGATACGGATATTGCTCCCTTGTTTTTAAGTATTCCCGGTGTGGCGGATGTGCAGCTAACCGGTGACAGAGAGCGAGTCTTACGGGTGTCCGTCGATCCATTACGGCTAACCAGTTTTAACCTGTCCATGACCGATGTGGCCACCGCCTTAGAACTTGCGCCCTTTGATGTACCTGCAGGCAGTATTCAATCCACCGATCAATCACTCATCGTGCGTGCCGATGCCACTTCCATCAGTGCCGATGATGTAGCCAGTATTGTCATCGCTGGCGATGTTCAAATCCGCGATGTGGCCAGTGTCTATTTTGGCCCGGCTGACAGCACCAGTCTAGTACGCCTTGATGGTAAACCCGTTATTGGCTTGGGGATCATTCGACAAGCCAGTTCCAATACCATAGAGATCTCTGACGAAGTCATGGCCATGGTCAGTGACTTAAATAAACGTTTTACGGATATGAACATCGTTGTAACAGCCGATGATGCCGAGTTTATCCGCGATTCCGTCAGCGAAGTCGTCACCTCGCTGAGTATTACCGTATTACTGGTTGTATTTACCCTACTGGTCTTTATCGGTTCATGGCGGGCCACCATCGTTCCGGCCTTATCCATCCCCGTATCCTTAGCCGGTGCACTGGGCGTGATCTGGCTACTCGGTTTTTCGGTTAATATTCTCACGTTATTGGCACTGGTACTGGCCACCGGCATGATTGTGGATGATGCCATTGTGGTTTCGGAGAACATTCAGCGTCGTCGAGGTATGGGACTGGGCGCCCGCGCCGCTGCCGTTATCGGAACTCGGGAAGTATTCTTTGCCGTAGTCGCCACCACGGCCGTGTTAGCCTCTGTTTTTATTCCTATTGCCTTTTTACCCTCCACGGCCGGTCGACTGTTTCGTGAGTTTGGCGGTGTATTGGCAGGCGCAGTGATCATTTCATCCTTTGTGGCTTTGTCGTTAGTCCCTGCCCTTACCGCTCGTCTGCCGGTTAAGCAAAAGCAAGGTAAAAGCCTATTTAGCCTAACCTTAGGCCGTTTTGGTACCCGTTGTCTTCATCTCTATCAACGCTCATTACTGTGGTCACTGAAGCATGGTGTCGTGATCGTGTTGCTAAGTTTACTGGCCGCCGCCGGTGCCTGGTTTACCGCCCAGCACATTAATAATGAACTGCTACCCAGTGAAGACAGGGGCACCATTCGCATCTTTGCCCGTGGGCCTGATGGCGCTGGCATAAACTTTATGGATCGCCAGGCAAACAAAATGGAAGAGGTGCTTTATCCGTATGTGGAAAATGGCACCATTGATTCCGTTTATACCGTGGTGGGCCGTTGGGATCCTAACATTGTATTTATTACCGTTCCCTTGAAGCACTGGGATGAGCGGGATCAATCACTACAAGATATCGTGGAGCAAATCCGACCAAAACTTCAAGCCATCCCTGGCGCGCCTGGCAACGCCTTCGGTGGCAACAGCCTCAACTTGCGTGGGCAAGGAGGCGGCTTAGAAGTGGCGCTAACGGGTAACAGCTACGACGAAATTTATGATGCGGCAGTGGATTTTGCCGCCGCGATTGAAACCACCATGCCCCAACTAGGCAGCCCTCGCATCAGTTATGAACCTACCCAGCCACAATTGCGGGTCAACATCGACAGACGCAGAGCAGAAGAGCTCGGTGTGCCACTAAGTGACATATCAGCCACATTAAGAGCCGCTGTAAATGGCGATGATATTGCGGATTTAAATGTAGGCGACCAAGCCATTCCTATTATGCTTCAATCCAGCGAGCGCAATACCAGTGCGCCGTCAGATCTCACCAGTTTATATGTGAAATCGACCTCAGGGGCGCTCGTGCCCCTTTCCAGCGTTGCCTATATCACTGAAGAAGGGGTGGCGGCGGAGTTAGAACGTCAAGCCCAGCGCCGGGCCATTAAAGTGGAAATGGAACTGCCGGAAGACTTCCCCATAAATGAAGCGGTGGATCAACTACGGGAGCTCGCCAGTGACACCTTGCCACCAGGCATAGGATTAGTATTTTTAGGGGAAGCACAAACCTTTGAAGAAACCTCCCAACAGGTGGCGCTAACCTATATCCTGGCCTTTATTATTGTTCTGCTGGTTCTTGCGGCGCAGTTTGAAAGTGTCAATAGTGCCATCGTGGTAATGCTGACTGTTCCCTTTGGTATTGCGGCGGCCATTTACGCGCTCTACCTCACAGGGACGTCTATCAATATCTACTCACAGATAGGGCTCGTTATGCTGATTGGCCTATTGGCAAAAAATGCCATTTTGCTGATTGAGTTTGCCGATCAGCTCCGTGATCAGGGCCATACCGTTTACGATGCCATCGTAGAAGCCGGTAAAGTGCGTTTGCGCCCGATTATGATGACTTTGGTGTCTACCATTTTAGGCGGCTTGCCCCTTATTCTCTCTACTGGCGCAGGCGCAGAGGCCCGCAATGCCATTGGTTGGGTGGTTTTTGGTGGTCTGGGTATTGCGGTGGTGTTTACTTTGTATCTCACGCCCGTACTCTACTTAGCCTTGGCGCGGTTTACCAAACCTCGGGCCGATGAAACCCATCGACTGGAAGAAGAGCTAAACGACGCAGACAACAAGCAAATCGCGTAATGTACGTCAAAACAATCACGTCACATGGCTCATGTGACGTGATTGTTGTATGAGAATTAATTGAGCTCTGCGGGTTGTGCGCGGT
>NZ_JBAHZB010000015.1:0-56334 GCF_036697315.1 Alteromonas sp. 14N.309.X.WAT.G.H12 | reverse complement strand
GTATAGGGCCTTGCATTGTGACTATAAAAATCCAAGAACTGTTCCAGTTCACTTTGAATAAGCCCAGTATCAAACTGATTAAACCAACGTTTTAATTCCAATGCATCATTCGCTAATACTTCATCACAGAGGTTAAGTGGTGTTGTAATAACGTCGGTTATGCCCAATGCCAGCAGAAAATCAGAAAGCAAATCTTGTCGATAAAAACAGTTCTTATGATATGCCCTGAGTATAAAGTGACTTGCCCCAATACTTTCAATTTGGGAGCGAAGGGTATTGATATGGAAAGCGAGCTCCCTGTTATCCAGCATCAGCTTCTCTGCGGTTAAGCCTTCCTTAACCAGATAACGATAATCACTTTCGTACTGATACGAAGGTATGGCGACATAGGAAATAATTTGAACATTATTAGCATTGGTAACCAATGATGGCAGGTGACTGGAGAACAATTCCGATGAAAGCAAAACCTGTTTTGCCTTTACTGTTTCTGCTTGTTCTAGTAACGCTTGATACTTTTTCTTAGAAAAGGTCGCGGAGTTATCTGCGCGAATATCAAGTATCTGACCGGCGTTCCCAGCATCATGTGTATTTTCATCCGCGGGATAATACACCCCCACTTGCTCAAGTAAGCTAACATTTTGCTTAAACCACCGACGTAAAGCTGCTGCTCCGTTCTTTGGTCCTCCGCAATGCACAATAACCTTAATTGTCATATTTTATTTCGTCTTGCCAGTACAGTAGAGTTCTTCAATTTCAGGCCTTCTTGTTTGTACAGAAAAACAAGAATGAAAACGCTCAGTTAATTCAGTTACAATTGCTTTAAGCTGTCTTTTTTCCGCGTTTTTATATACCCAAAATAGCTTCTTTGCAGCATCATCTATATCCACACCCGCCCATTGCTGCTCGTTAGCGAATGGATATTCGTTATCTTTAACCGCGATTAATTCATAGTCCACCAATAAGGGATAATCCATACCCGTAATGTCAACATTGCCCGACCAACCAGTACATACTACAGGAATATTTCTGGCCGCCGCTTCGGCCATTGTCCTTCCGAATCCTTCACTTCTGTGCAAAGACACATAACAGGAACAAGTTTGCCATAACCTTTCCATTTGTTGTTGTGAATAGTTAGTTGTCACTAACGTTATTCGACTGTCCTTTTTAACGAGTTCGGCAAGATAATTTGTGGCATCAGAAACCATCCAGTTAGACACCTTCAAAATTAATCTAACGGGTTCTTTGGTTTGCCCAAACGCCTGAAGGAAAGATAACACCACCGCTTCCGGATTCTTTCTTGTAAGATATGATCCAGCATCAAAAATGTACAGGTAAGTAAAGGCTCTCTCTTGTCGAGGTACCTTATCAGTCGCATCAGCAGGCGCGGGAATAACGGGCGAAAACGCCACCAACTTTGGATGCAATGACTGGTACGCTTCAAGCACAAAGCGGGACATACACCACACTTCATGAAAATGAGCGAAAGTAGATTGCCATTGAGCGGGGGCTTTTGATAGTTCCCAGGGCGGGCAAATAATCTTATATCCAAAAAGGGATAAATCTTGATTAAAGATATTGATAAATCGCTCTGCTTCCATTGCGTTTAAGAAGAAAAGCGACGTATTGAATTTCAACTCGTTAGATTCTTCTATGCACTTATACTCGTCAACAGCATTACTGGGATGACCAATAGTGAATATAGAAAAAGGAATTCCGTGTGTACGTAAATAAGTAGCCACTGCCCGAAGGTCTTCACCCAGCCCTAAACGTCCCCGCCCATAACCAATGAGATTAAATCCTTGGTCCTCAGGTACATTATCGGCCATTCGATAATCCCCATTTAAACAGGAGAAAAAAGAATCAAGGTTGTATATTGAAAAAGCTTGGGTTTTATACCAGTGCAGCAAGGCTGCACGGCCAGAGTAGGTTGAAACAGCAAAGTGCTTACGTTGTTTAGCGCTTAAAAAAACCGCTAAATTTGTAATAGGCTCACTTAGATCCTGATGAATACTTTGACTTGGTGATACCAGTGTCTGCAATTGGGCAGAATCAATTCTAGACAGTCTGGTGGGTGTCCAGGGCAAAAAGTAGTTGAACTCATCCATTGTGAATTTCACGATTAAAAAAGGTCATCACCTCATCCATTTAAACAACTTTCTAAGATCATTTAGTAATTTATGACGAAAATAGGCGTACTTTAACTGCCCTGACAACAACTGATTCACCATTTCAACACGTTGTGGGTACTTTTCAACATCAGATGATGACTCCTCATAAAACAACTTTTGCAAAAACCTGAAGCTATCCGGCCTGTTTTTAACAAAGTAAATTAAGATTTCCTGGAACCGCTCATCATCAATTTCCTGTTTCATATACTCTTTTTGCCGCAGGTTTTGACAAAGTGAAATGAATTTATCACCACCGGTCACGCTATATTTTTGGCAAAAATCTGTCAATTTATCGACAAAAGCTACCTGGTAGGTCGCAAAACGCTTTGGCGGGATCAGAGAATAAGACGTCTTCCCCACCCGCAAACTTTGTAAAAAGCCATCGAGCTGATGCTGAATTGGCTCAATATCAAACTGGTTTAACCAACGTTTGAACTCCAGTGATTCTAAGGTGTAAGACGTATTTACAAAATCATTGTTTATTCTTGCCAATAATTGCGGAGTAAGATCGATACCAATATTATGCAAAAAATCACAAACCAAATTTTGCTTCACGAAACATTCCCGATGATACGGCAGCAATATAAAGCGCTCTTCACCTAACGAGCTTACGTTTTTCTCTAAGGTTTCCAACTGATAAGAACGGGGTTTTGCAGGTAATCCCAAGGCGCGCGTTTCTCCATGCCGCTTTATCCCCTGGTTATACGAAGACTCTATAACATCGAGAGGAAACCGCAAATACGCCAAAAATACGGCTTGGGGAAACGCATCACTGAGAACGTTAATCTGCCTGAAAAAAAACTCTGAAGATAAGAGTAAAGTATGACAACCACTTTGACGAAAAACATCGAATAAAGCATCCACCTTCCGTGTTGAAATGGTGAGACTTTTGTCCTTCTGCTCTTCAAATACCTCAAACACATTTCCTGAACTGACGCCGTTGTCATCAACATTATGCTTTGGATAGAAAAAACCCTGCTGAACAAGTAAATCGCGATTTTCTGACAACCATTTCTGGATAGCAGAAGTACCTGATTTAGGTGGCCCTACGTGGATGATTAATTTTTTCATTCAATAGAATTTGTAAACCACTTTATAATTAAACGATAAACGTGCAGTCTACCGCCCTACTAATACACTTTTATTAAACGCATTTCTCACTGCTACGGTTTAAAAACCGGTGTATTAACTATGTCTTCTTAGCACCCACAGATGCTGCAAGGTTAAGAACCAATTCTAATGATGAATGTAGAGACTCCTCTAAACTTTGTATTTTTTCCTTACTGATTCCAGACAGCGCATTTTTGACATCAGTGGTGGATATATTTTCAGTTCTATCCAAGTAAACAACTTCACAAAGTGAATTCAACTCATCGAACTTACCCCGCCAGTCATCCCCCATGCCAAAAATAGAGATATTGTATTTAATAATATCTTCTGATTTTTGTTCCCAGGTATTTTCAGGGAAAACGTAATCTACGTATTTCGACGCCATCAGAATTTGCTTTCTTTCTTCGTAAGAGTAGAAAGACTTTTTACCTTTGCCGGCATTAAACTCGTCTGACGACAAGCCTACGTACAGGGCATCACCCATTTCCCTAAGTCTTTTTAGAATATTGACATGACCTACATGGAATAAATCAAAGGTACCGTAGGTAAGGACGATTTTCTTACCCACTGTTTGAGGTGGCTTCTCAACGGAAGGAATATCCACTTCTTTATATGGAATCTCGTGTCGCCAGTGCAAATATTTGGGATCCACGATGGGGTACACCCCTTGAGACTTCAATACTTCAATTTCGGGCAGAAAGTGCTCAAAGTTCATATGTCGCATAACGATTGCGGCATCGGTTTTAAAACCACTGCGGGAAAAATAGCCTTCGTAGTTTCCGATCCCCATGATGGTCAGAGGGCCGAACTGATATTCACGTAAAGGATATAGGTCCGCGACTTCAATATAACGCTTAGAAAAAGTTTTTCTAAAGTAATCTGCTTTATAGTGAAGTACGAGTTCACCATCAATCACTTCACGTCGTCCAATAAATACATCGATCTGCAGATACAAATTAGCAGGGCAGATATCTTTGTTAGTTTTGCGAGTGACGTAGAATTGATAAAGCCCTTTAAGGCAGTCTTTTTTCAGACAAACACCATGTTTCTCCAACTCTGGAACACAAGCAACCAGACGCTCTTCAAAACACTCTTCTACCATTACATCAACGTCATCGTCCCATGGGATAATACCGCGATGTCTTACGCAGCCTAACATGGTTCCAGAATGAGCAAAAAACTCTATATTGTTAAGACGCATAACGTCAGAAAAAACTTTAACCATTTTGTAATAGCTGGCTATAGCACCGTTACCAAGGACTACACGGTTAAAAAAACTTTCTAAGTTAGCAGAAGGCTGATTATCGCTACTGACGCTCATCATTACTCCATAAAGCCACAGAAGTGCCACTTACTGTGTCATTAAAAATTCTTCGAATAGTAACATTAATGTCAAAAATGTACTATCCCGCCTACGGGAGGGCATTTCAGATTAGAATGGGAAAATCCGCTAAGTGTATTAACTGAGTTTTGCGTATTGCTTAAGGAATTTTTCGTAAGCATTGCGTAAAAACGCCTCATCTACACCATCAAGCACTCGCGCATGATTAGAAAAATAGGCTTCGATATCCATCTTATTACCTTTGATTTGGATCGTATCATTGCCGGATTTATCCAATGTCTTATTTACGGCTTGATATAAAGGTAACTGAGTGTTGCTTAAGTGCTCAAATTTGCCAGGGAAAACGATATCTGGCATTTCCAGAGCACTCAGAATTTTTGATGCTAGATGTGTCAGAACCCTGCGGTTTGGATGGTTCATTGAATAGAACAAAACTTCCGAGCGCCAATGGGTTTGAATAAAGTCACTGATAGAAACATCACAAGCCAGCTCTCGGCTACGCAATTCCTGCAAACTCTTTTCGGCATTAGTTAGCAAGTAATCCTCGGAGTAAAAGGTATCATCATGATAAGCTTCCACACTTCTCTCAACGGCGGTTTTCTTATTCTCAAAGTAAAATTTTAGAAAATTAACATCGTGATAATCACAAAACGACGTTACCTGCGCCCCCGCCGCTCTGAAGTATGAAATCTCGGGCGTATACCCAGAAAAATAAACATTCGGGATGCGAATGACCCTTGCTCCAGGCTTAAGATTTGCTATGAGATTTCGGGTTGAAAATACCCCAAATTTTTCTGAAACATTCTGCGTAATGAGTACGTCTATTTCGGACAACAAGGCCATTGTTTGATCAATATCTTCTGCTCGCAATGCAAATGCTGGTTTTGCAAAACGAATAAATTCATACTCTTTTTTAAAATTTTCGTTTGATTGCAGAATGAGCCCCAAAGGATCAGCCTGACAGTTTCCAAAAACTGAAAACTTTTTAAGACCACTTTTTTCTGTTGCTTTCAATAGAGGCCGAACAACGTCTGCTTGTCCATTAGCATTAATTTTCGTTTTCAGCCGTGAGATAAACTTTCTGAACATACCATCCTTCTTTTGCCGTCAGCTGCTTCTAATAAATCGTTATTTCCAAAAAGGCGAGAAGCTGTCCTTCTTACTTTTGATAAAATCAATTTCGGCATGAGTAAGATCCTCTGTAAGATCGACGTCGTTCCGTTGAGGCGCTTTATTCAAAAGAGGATCCCAAGCCTGCTCTGTTCTTGGTTTGGACATATCCTGAGGATTAATATGCTCTACTCCGATAAAATCATACACTCCATTCAGAGTTTGCGTTGGCGAAGATGTCAGTTCGCCATAAGGGACAACCCTAACACTTTGCGGCACATCGGAAAGCAGCCCATTTATTGTTTTATCTATATTCTCAAAATACGCCATATATTGCTCAGTAGAATGAGATAACCAGGCAATGGAGGGATCTGTGGGTGACTTCCCTAACGCCACTTCTCGTTTAAAGCGTTTTTTATGGGATGCAACTATCTCACCTGGATCTCGAGTACATATGAGTAACTTAGCATTAGGGAATGTATCGAGGATCTCGCGTGCACAACGAATATGCGCTGGCGTTTTTTCCACCAGACGTTTCTCACCTAAGTGCTTCCAAGAACTGTAAAAGAATGCGCGATTCACATGCTTATAACGCCGCTCGAACCAGATTTCCTGCCGATTTGGCTGATTCAAATAGGGCACCGCCATGCCATTCTCTGTAAGCATTGCATTTCGTTGAATTAATGGCGCTATGCTTTCCTGAAAGGCCTGCAAATTTTTCTGACCAAGGTATACCCGCATCTCATAATTCTCTGGGCCTGCAGGTTCAAGCAATAACCAGGGTTTTACAAAGCAGAAGGTTTCTACCGTCGCGTGAGTAAAATCGCAGAAAGCAGGATGATTGGAAACCTGCTGAAACAGTAAGCTTGTGCCACTTCGCTCTGGCCCCATGATGAATACAGGCTGTTGGCTTTTAGCCCATTCTCTCAGCATTTTTTTATATAATTGAAAATCCATTAAACTAACCGAATAATTTTTTGAAGGTACTGATATGCTCAGCGTTGTATTGGTCAAAAACACGTTTTGAGTTTTCGATTAAACGTTCGTAACTACTATCATCAAGTACGCCCAAGCTTTCTATGATTTCACTGATAGAGCTGGCCTGTTGATATTGCTCCATGGTTGGAATGCCAACCATGGCATCAGATGTTGCCATTAGTGGCTTTTCGAAGGAAAGCGCTTCAAGAGATTTAATTTTCAAGCCCGTACCACCTACCATTGGATTTATTGCAATATCTATATCGCGATAAAACTCATCGAGCTCTCCTACCATACCAACAATATTGAATACTTCATTTCTATCCTTAAACAGATTACAGATAGTACCGGCTAAATAGAATTCATACTTTCCAAGCACATCCGCATTCGCAATGATTGCCTCTTGCAACCCCTCTATTGACTTAACATTAAACGGGTTACCACTTCCTATATAACCAACACGAATCTTATTTTTTGGCGGCGCTAATTGCTGGAGTTTTTGCAAAGGCGTGACATAACCAATAACTTCTACTGTTGTGTCGGTAATGGTTTTAAAGTACGCCGCTTCTTCATCCTGAATGGCAATGACTAAATCAGCCCGGTTGAGGCCATATCCTTCCAACGCTTTGGTAGTATAAAACCACACGGGTTCCAGACCGGCTTCCTTGGCAACAATATGCCTGTCGCCAAATACGTCATGGGTGTCGATGACTTTGTAAACATTCTCTGGTATTGCATCTAAAACCTTCGAGAACCACACATAGTTCACCAAACACACATCGTATTTCCATTTTAAACACAATTTTTCTACAAGAATAGAAACTCTTTGATCATACCAATCGTCAATATCGAAATATTCACCATAGGCTGGCTGAGCGGCAGGCCCTTCGGGCCGCACAAAATGAAAGTAATCCCAGTCTTTTTCCATGGCCTGTCGCTGAGTGTCCGACAGCCCTTCCATGCCAAAATAAACAAAGTGTATTTTATACCCGCACTGTTTAAACATTTGGTTTAATCGATATATGCGGGCACTGTTCCCCTGAAACTGAGGATGCGATGGTATGGGCGATACAATAAGTACATGCTTAGTCATTTATCGCTCTCCAACTAACCTGAATATCGCTGATAGCAATGCCAAGATTTCGCCCACCAGAATTTTGAACTGTTCCGCAAGTAAGTAGTAATTCCACAGGTAAAGCCGGTGTTTCAGACAGATAGTCGAAGACGATTTCTGAGCCCGCAGCCACGGTTTGTTCATGGCATAAACGTCCATTCATAAAACAACGAACCGGGGTTAACTCGACATCGCCAGCCAGCGCAAACACCGTTAGGGCCACGCGGTAGTAACCTTGTGCCCGCATCGGCAAAAGTATACGGGTGTCATGCCCCGGCCCTGTCCAACGCCACGCCACGCCATCACTTATTTCCGCTTGATATAGCCCCTGCGCTAACATGGATTTCAAAGGGTAATGCCGGGTATGGGTGTTCAGAAATGCCTTAGTTGTACGAGCCAGTTTGTCATTGTCGGCACACAACGCAGGCCATGCTAAGGATAAGTCAGTGTAGCCTGATGGCATTAGCGCCTTTGCCTGACTGCAGGATGTAAATAACTCTTGAACGGTCTTGAGCAAAGATTCCTGAGGAAACAAATACACTTTACCATGGTAATGGTTACCTGCGGGCAAGGCAGATAAGTTGCTGTCTACGGCTATGTACTGATGCTGCTGACACCAATCAAGCAGCGCCGCGATATCAGCCACGGTTAAAGACAGTAAGGGGCGATGTAAATCAATACAGGCTTTCGCCCCGTGTAGGTGTTCAATGGTGGCATGTTCCAATGCTATCCAGGTTATTTTTTGCAACCCTAAAAACGCATCGTCAATCGTTTGCACCTTGATGATTTCCTGACCATGGGACAAGCCCGAAAAACCGGCTTCCACCGGTGGCATCATACGCAGCGTTGATGTGGTTGCTGACAGGCAGGTAAAGGGTGTTTCCGCTTGCCGCAGCATATCAATAATCTGAAAACCGTATTTGGTTAACACCTCTTCGCTAATCACCATGTCGCAGGACATGCCCGCAGCCTCGATGAGTGTGGCCATAATACTTTGAGGCAGGTTTTCCATAATAACATGGGCATTGCCGGGCAGCGCCCTGCAGATGGCAGAATTCAGAGCAATGTGTTCGTCAATAGGGTGTTGTGCTTGCAATTCGCTTACAGCCCCAGATCTCGTATTCATTGGACACCTCTGCCGTTGGCTGAAACAAACAGTGGTTGCAACCATTCCAATTCACTCACTCCTTCAAAACCATAGCTTTTGGGCGTACGGTTTATCATCCAGGATATTTTGGTAAGCTCGAAGCACCACTCTTCGTGAGCAACAGACGGCAGTGCATTGTGAATATCAACGCTTTTAGGGCCAATATGCACGTCATTTACCTGAAAGCCACTGGCTTCGAGATACTCGGCCAGGTGGGATCGGGTAAGCGGAACATCGGGGGCCAAATCATCGTCTGGCTGAACAGTTAGAGACACATTTGCTCCCATAGCCAGTAGTTGATTAAGTATTGCAAAAAAACGGACGGGATCGCACTCCACTGCCCGTAATGACATAACCACTACAGCAACTTCGATGCCAGCTTCCGGATGCAGCGTGTGTGCGGAAGATTCGAAATCGAAGGGATCAACAAACAACGTGTTTTTAGGTGAGTAGCCAAACAGGGTTTCGATAACCGCGAGCCCTTCCCTCTGGCCAACATAAAGTAGCGGAGACTCACTCTTTACAGGTACTGTGTTATTAGTCCACCATAAGGCTCCCGCCGCCTGCGTATTTAAAGACTTAGCCGTTTCCTGATGCTCCTGCAACCAAATTTGCAGTTTTTCATCCGCGTTGTACCGCCATAACCGCATAGGAGTTGCAGAAGGGGATGGGGTTCGCTTCGCTAACAATTGTTGCTCTTTAGCGACAACCTCTCGGTACTGGGCGGTGGTTTTTACAATATTATGACTGCCTTCTACCCATCGCCGGGCATTTAAGCCAAGAGTTACCCGTTTAACAGGATCTTCAATTAATTCTTTTATGGAGGCAGTCAGATTTTCATCAAAGGCCTCGTCGTAGTTAAGCTTTATCGCACAGTCGTCGGGAATTTCAGCAAAAGGCCCAATATTCACGACAACACAACCTAACCCTAATCCCATGGCCCGGGTTAAGGTACCGGAGCTTTCACCGCCGGTGGGATAACGCAGATTTATAATAAAATCGGACGCCAACAAATATTTAAAAAAGTCTTGCTCGTTTAAAAAGCCCGTTACGATGACATTGTCACTTAAACCACTGTCGGCAATATCCTGATAAACATCGTATTCATGAGGCTTACACTGACCGGCAAGGACGTAAACAAAATCCAGCCCTTCGGCTTTTAGCTGTGCGAGGGATAACAGTACAGCTTTAATTTGCTTTGCCTTAGCAATAAACCCCATTGATGTTATGACTACTTTCCTGCCGGGCAATCCCAGTTGCCCGCGGTATGTCATTTTTAGTTTGGGCTGGTATTCACGAATGCCTGGCGACAAATGATGAGGGATCAGCGACACATTTTTATGCCCAAGGGCCGCAATTTTGTTTGCCGAATATTCCGAATGCACGATGATATGAGAAGAGGCATCAATAATAGCGCTGTGCATCATCAATTCATGGGGCATGAATTTGCCCTTCCAGCCATATCTGGCTAACTGTTCGCCAATAACTTTACCCTGCGAACCATATTGATTCTGCATCGCACGGGTATAGCCTTCTTTATCACCCAAAGATAGATTGGTGAGGTCGATAAGGTAGTGTAAATTTAAATCGTGAATGACGGTGATACCCGGTCGCTTAAGCAGCACGTCCAGCATATATACGGTATCTGGATTATTACCCACATGATAAATATGAGGTACTCGCGCGAATGCCTGCCAATTAGCTAGGTATTCAGCCAAATAAAGCACCCTTACCCTGGGGCAAATATCCACAGGCGCCGGCGCGTGATTTTCAATGACCACGGTAACGTCAAGATATTCACTTAAATAAGGCAGTTGTTCTGCAAGATAATCTGCAATGCCGTTTGGCTTGGGAGGAAGTGGGCAGAAAATAACAACCTGAGCCGCAGTTACCATTAGTCTTTATTTTCCAGTTGTTTTTTCAGGTAATCGAACTCCCGTTGCATTCTTTCGTTTTGAATTGACAATAATGTGTCCATTCGCTGTTCTACTTCGGTGGCAAATTCACCTAACAGTTCAGTAAAACTACTTTGCAATTTAACGGGCGCAGTGGTTACTCGTTTTCCGTCTATAAAGACATGTACTTCGCGGGGTTGTGCCGAAAACGGCAGCATATCCAATTGTAAGGTAAAACCATGGCATCCATTACCAATACCGGCCGCCACTAAATCTTCTCTTAATGTGGCGGCTTTTGTTGAAGCTAAGGTTTTGTCGCCTTCTTTTACCTCAACCACACAAGGTTTGCCCGGACGTGTGGAGTCGCATGCCCAACCAGATACCTGATTGGCATTTATTGCATCAATATGATACTGAATCGCGCCCTTGCCCAGAACGCGTTTTGCTAAGTTCTTAAGTTTTGCTTTCATTCTATATCCGATGATGGGCTTGCATAATCACAGCGGCGTATATTATCGCAAATATGCCATCTGTGCATTAGTAGGAAAATGAGAGAGGAGTAAAGTGCCAACCTTGAGCGGTTAGCACTGATAAAAGAGGAAAGTTAACCGCGGAAGTTATCCTGATTTGCCAGGAACCAGTCGTAAGCATGACGTAATCCGTCTTCCAGGTTATAGGTATGTTTCCATTCCAGCGCATGCAAGCGGGAAACGTCCATCAGTTTTCTTGGAGCGCCATCAGGTTTACTGGTATCCCATTTTATGTCGCCCTTAAAGCCCGTTACCTTGGCCACGGTTTCGACCAGTTCACGAATGGTGCAGTCTTCCCCTGTCCCCACGTTAATATGACTTAGCATTGGGCTGGTGTTGGCATCATAGGTGGCTTTATCCAGTTCCATCACATGCACGCTGGCGGCGGCCATATCATCTACGTGTAGAAATTCACGCATGGGTTTACCACTTCCCCAGGCCACGACTTCGGCGTCGCCCCGCTGGGCAGCTTCATGGAAGCGGCGTAAAAGTGCAGGAATCACATGGGAGTTTTCAGGGTGGAAATTGTCGTTAGGGCCATACAAATTGGTGGGCATGACCGAACGGTAGTCTCTGCCGTACTGACGGTTATAACTTTCACACAACTTAATACCGGCTATTTTTGCAATGGCATAGGGTTCGTTGGTTTCTTCTAACGTACCTGTTAGCAGGGTCTGCTCTGTCATGGGCTGCTGGGCCAGCTTAGGGTAAATACAGCTAGAACCTAAAAATAACAGCTTCTGAACGTCATTTGCGTGGGCCGCATGAATGATGTTTGCCTCTATCATCAGGTTTTCATAAATGAATTCGGCCGGATAGGTGTTGTTTGCATAAATACCACCCACTTTCGCCGCTGCCAGATAAACTTCATCTATTTTATTTTCGGCGAAAAACTGAAACACCGCAGCCTGATCGGTAAGATCTAACTCACTTCTGGTACGGGTAATAATGTACAGCCCGCCACGCTTTTCCAGATTTCTTAATATTGCCGCGCCCACCATACCGCGGTGTCCGGCTACGAATACTGTTTTCATAAAAATTATTTTCTTTTAATTTATTAAATTAACTGTATATAGCGAAAATCAAATATTCAGGAATTCTTGTTGAGCCATATATTGAACTGTATTCTCGGCATCACCTCTGAACAAATTTATCCACCTTGCTACATTTCCTGTATGATTAATAATAAATTTACATTCTGACATGATCAACATAGTAGCTAAAAACACCTTCGCAGCAAGCATTCTATCTTTAGCATCTAATTGAAAAGCCACTTGTTCCCTATCAACTCTGCGTGGATTTTCTTCTATTATCACAACATCAAAACTGGTAAACCTTTTTTTAAAATAACTTACAAATTGCTCTTGGTCGGTTTGAAGTAAAATTGAATTTATATTAGGAAATGACATAATCTGCTCTACTCTTGAGCAAAACATTTCGTAGTCTGTTTCTTCAATATCTTTATACTTATCCGTCCCCCTAAAACAAACGCAAAGCATTTCATCTGGAATTAAGTTGTACTTTTCAACCAACCTCTCTTTTTCTTTTATCACATTTTGATTTGGTGAAAACCAAGCAGACACTATCTTATTTATAGCTGTATAATCTTCGTTAATATAAGGAAACAAAGAACGAACTTTAAATTGACCATCATACGTAAACTTACTATCTATTACAGAATTGTTTTGAAAAAGTTCGTTATAAACATCATTCCCATTAGTCTGTTCAGGGCCCATATATTTTAAGAAAGTCTCACTAAAATCCACATCAGGAGCAAATCCTTCATTTTTAATGAAAACCAAAATATTATACAAAGCAATAGAACAACAAGAAAAAAAACCAGAGCTGTGCTTTAACATCAATTTTTTATCTACACATATGCACTTAAAGTAGTCTTCCAAATAAATTCCCTTACAATAATAAATTAATTATAATCTATAAAACAAAGCGCCTTATAAAAAATTTTAATGAAAATCTCTACTCTTTCGCTACTGCAACAGAATACCCATGCTTTTTAAGCAATGCATGTTGTTTGGCTTTTTCCAGGTCAGATGCCACCATTTCGGCACACATTTCTTCTACGGTAATTTCCGGCTCCCAGCCTAACTTTTCTTTAGCTTTGGAAGGATCACCAAGCAGGGTTTCCACTTCTGCGGGACGGAAGTAACGAGGGTCTACCTTAACGATAACATCGCCAACTTTTACGCTAGGTGCTAGGTCGTTATTCACTTTAACAACAGTAGCCTCTTCATCCACACCTTTACCACTGAATTCAACGGTAATACCTGCATTTTCACAACTCATGCGCACAAATTCCCGTACCGAGATTTGTTTGCCTGTGGCAATCACAAAGTCTTCTGCCTGTTCCTGCTGCAGCATCATCCATTGCATACGCACATAGTCTTTTGCATGACCCCAGTCACGCAGGGCATCCATATTGCCCAGGTACAAGCATTTTTCTAGGCCTTGGGCAATGTTAGACACACCCCGTGTAATTTTGCGTGTAACAAAAGTTTCGCCACGGCGTGGGGATTCGTGATTAAACAGAATACCGTTACAGGCATACATACCATAAGATTCACGATAATTAACCGTAATCCAGTAAGCATACATTTTCGCTACAGCATAAGGTGAACGGGGGTAAAAAGGCGTGGTTTCTTTTTGAGGAATTTCCTGCACTAACCCATACAGTTCCGAAGTGGACGCCTGATAAAAGCGGGTTTTCTTTTCTAACCCTAAAAAGCGAATGGCTTCTAATAGACGTAGTGTACCCATAGCATCGGCATCCGCTGTATATTCCGGCGATTCAAAGGATACGGCCACATGCGATTGGGCGCCTAAGTTATACACTTCATCTGGCTGCACTTGCTGAATAATGCGGGTTAAGTTAGATGAGTCCGTCAGGTCACCGTAATGCAGGAAAAACTTGGGGTTCTCGTTATGGGGATCTTCATAAATATGATCCACACGTTCTGTATTAAACAAAGACGCACGGCGCTTAATACCGTGTACTTCGTATCCTTTTTCTAATAACAATTCGGCTAAATAGGAGCCGTCCTGGCCGGTTACACCGGTAATAAGTGCTTTTTTCATTTGATAATTATCTTATTAACTAATAAATAACATAAGAACGAATATGCTAATGGAGCTTAGTACACTACGGAGTACAAGGTACACTTTTACACCGCTATCTACAGTGATATTTTATTATAACCGAATAGGTCAAAATCTTCAGAATAAAGCTGTTCTATTTTTGTTATTGAAGATGGAGTTAGGACATTCTCAATACTTAAATCTATAGAACCTTTTTGCCTTTCATTTTTTCTTTTTACCCAAGTTTCCGAGATAGATGCTAAACTCTCTGAAAATATCGACAAAACCTTTGGAGCTCTATTGATTTCCTCTAGCTTAATAACTAAATCAAAATGACTTTTACGACCAATATAAAACATGTGCTTTTGTAAAATGAAATGCCTATGACTCTGGGTCCACCCCTTTATTTGTTCTGGCCGAATATTAAAAATAAAAGAATTGATTTCTTCCTTATAGGAATCGAAAGATTTAATTCCATTCATAACGTCGTCAAAATCTCTGAAAAAAACTTCATTATAAGAAGAAATCACTCTTTTATATGGGTTTCTTACTATACCAAACACAAAATAATTTTTGAAAACTTTATACACTTCAGGAAAATAGTTTTTAACAATTGAAAGTGGCATATGCGCTTTATCAACCGTAAGCCCATTTATTTTTGTTTGTCCCCAAAACCAATGTGCGTGAGTATCGAACTTTTTTAAACTATCTCTAACTGTAGTACCACCACATTTTGGGTTATGAATAAATACAAACTCTTTCTCATCACTTACAATCATAGAATCTACCTAAATTTTAATCTGGATAATATTCTTTTCGAATTAATTTGTCTTGAATATCCCAGGCATTATCAGACGAATCTGAAAAATCGACCAAAGAAGAAATGACTTCTTGTCCATTAACTAAATCATAGTCATAAAAAGAATTACCAGCGACCCACCCGTTTTTCATCTCAGCCGTGAAATACTTCCAGCCACTGTTTATTCCTATGCAGTGTGACGCAAAAACATCTATAAATTGGACAGCATTTATATCACCTGAATTGATTATATGCTGATGCATCCTTGACCTTAGATCTAAAGAAGAAGCATTGAAAATGTTTTTCGGAGCTTGCGGATTCAATGATTTTTTAACTAAATCATGATCTAAATGGCTAATACTATCAATGTTTTCACTACGCTTACTAAAATAAACAGGTAGTCTCATGAAATGAGCCACATCAATTTTATATTTTCTTACAACATCGAAAATATTCATTTTTCCTTTTGGAATATGTAATAATTCATCAATATCCGTGTTTAAAACTAATATTTCATCTTCTCGATCGAGTGAAGATAATTTACATAAACTTCTAATATGCTCTAGACAAGCCCTTTGTAGCCACATGTGCTTAGAACCCCAAGGATTTGAAGGAACCCAAGCAGGACCATATTTATATGGTACATCCATAACAAAGCAATTGATTCCTTTTCTCTCAATCGTTTTTGCTATATCAGAAGATTTATATTCAGTAGAAGCATTATCATATATCACTACAAAATCTGAACCACACTTATCAACACACCAAGAAGCCCAATCAGCAATCCAAGTTAGAGAATTATTCTGTTGCAATGTATAAGAAATATTCTTAAATTTATTACTTCTTAAAATTTCAACCAACCTACTAGTTTGAGACGATATTTCGTTAGTTAAGTCTATTTTAGGTTTCAAGCAAGTTAGAATTCTTGTATAGGCTTCAGTTGTTAAAACTTCCGATTTGTGACTTCTAAAATATTTTTCTGCATCCACTTTATTTTTAAAAAAGAAATGACCATATAAATAGACAATTTGATCGAAGCTTAAAGGTGGTGCAATTATTATAAAATAATTACCAAAAGAAAAAATATCATAATAATAAGTTTTTTCATCACTTTTTTCTAAGTATGATTCTAAATTTTCTTTTTTTACTAATTCAGGAGGAAATATTTTCCTATCTGGCAATCCAAAGTCTGAAAAAACGCGCCCTTTCATAATCTAAAATAAACCCCATAAAATATAATAAATAAATATCAAACGATTAAACCATGAAAATATTTAGTAATAAGTCCATTAATTTGCTCTTCAACAGTATTTTCTATTACTAGCAGTTCTTCTGACTTTTCCATGCATGGAAGCTCGAAGTAATTATTACTAATATAATCTAAAATCATATCTGTATTACACGAAAAAGAATTAAATATTGTCTTTATTACAGTATTAGTACTGCTACATGGTAAGAACTCATAGGGTAATACGAGGTCAGCTTTATTACTTTCGATTCTATTAATCCATTCGACAACAAAACAAAGTTTATAATAATAGCCTTTGTAAAGCTCATCTATAAATGAATATCTAGAGCAAAGAGAATTGAAGATTGAAAGAACATTCCAGTAATCTAATCCAATCGTATTGGAGTTCAGTGATAAACCCTCCTTGAAGGCCAACTTTTTTAAGGAGTAAAATATCTGTCTGGGCTTTCTTGTAATCAATATATTATAATTATTAGGAAAACGAGCGCTAAACCAACTCAAACATAAATTAAATCTATTCGCCTGTAAGACAGGAATCTTACCAGATTCCTTAGCGCAATTATGAAGAAAATCAACATAATTAAATAAATCAGGCTTGCTTGAAGTTGCTTCCAAAATCGGATGATGAAGCGTTCTAGCTTCCTTGTTAAAGAAGTTCTGCATATGATCTATATCAATATTACGGTACTCTTCAAAATAATCTCCTTCCACGGTATGTCCAAGCCTTGCACGGTCTGCTGTCGCTTTCCCATTTTGACAGGCGATAACATAATCGACGATATCTGGGTGGTATGGTTCATAAAAGACTTGAAGATCTGGGCACTGGCGTAGCGCCGAGAATATTAAAGTACTTCCGGTTCTAAAAAAACCTGTAACTAAAATACTATCTAACTTACTTAAATTCACAACTTATACTTTCTAAACAGGAAATAGTTAAAATCTTCGGCCAGTTGAAGATATTTTTTTGCATTAGCTATGTCACCAACAACAGAAAAATACTTATATAATTCATAAAATGCTTCGTAGTTTGGCCTAATTTTAACTTCTTTAGTTAATCGATTGATTTCATCAAATATTTTACTAACTGAGTGTAACGGCCTGAAGCCGACTTTCCGATCATATTTATTCTTAGTGTCATTAAGATATTTTTTGAAATCTATAATATCTAAAAACTCTTGTTTTGTAGCTTTAACTTCTTGAATCTGAGCTATATGTAAAGGAATACGTTCCTCGACCTTTTGAATTTCCTCAATATCAATAGAAAGCTGCTGACAACATTCTAAATAACGGATATAACCCGTTTTGATTGCATTTTCATTTCCTTTCTCTATAGCTACATAAAGAAATTCCTTATAAATTTCAAAAGATTTCTCTATATTCCCTAAGCGACTATATTGAAGAGCTACAAAATGAAAATCCCAAAAAGGATGATGAGCATTTTTAAGTGCCATATTACCGTAAAGTAGAGCCTTGTCGTAGTCTAAGTACTGTTCAGCAATCTCACCTAATTTTCTTAGTTGATCAATAGTAAGACTTTCTAGTTTTTGGTCATCGACGGTAATATTAAAAGCTATAGTTGATAACGCATACTCGTAATCCGAAATAGAGTCTATAACTTCAAGCCTAAAATCTGTTTTCACTAAAAATGGTTTAGCTAAAGCAAAAATATTTTTGTCGTCTATTAGTTTCAAGAACTTATAAACATCCTGATTCGAAAATCTATTTAATGCTTCGCTAAAACAGCTATATATTTTTTCAAGTAATATGCTGTCAAATAGCATAGAACAGGATTTTCTTGCGTTTGTAGCCTCAATCAGTAAACAACAATAATTCAGTGCATCGGGAAAATCCTCTAGAAATTTAGGTTTAAGTAGGAACGAAAGGGCTCCTAAATATCTTTCATTTTTAATTAAACTCTCTACTGCACTCACGGCAATTACCCTACATAGTCTATAGTTTTAAAGTGACTTTTAAACGTATCTAGTGTTAAATGATTAGAAATCCCGCTTTCTTTCAAATAACGACTACCTTTCAATAGCTGGTCTCTATCCTTTAGTAAATGTTCAGCTTCTTCTTTATTGTTGAAGTATAAAGGATAATCCGCCCCCAAATAATCAACAATTGCCTTCAGTGGTGGGCACAATATAGGAGTTCCTCTTACAACACATTCTATTATGGCATTATTCGCGCTAGTATCATAAAAATCTACGTATACAATTGAGTTAGCTAATAACTCGTCGTATTGAATATTTTCCAAGAAACCAACTTGTTGAACTTCATTTTTACTAAACTGAAAGTTAAATATTTGTTTTTCTAAATTAACTAATTTAAGTTGGTGAGGCCTAGAAGATCCGACGGCGCACTTTATAAAGTCTGTACAATCTAAATTTAGTTGGTGAATTCCATGCAATTTTCTTAACCAAAATCCAAGTTGAACAACTCTTAGCGGTTTATCGTTCATTAGTATTGATTCGTTAAACTTTAAAGCACAGCTTTCGGTTGGGTGTAATAGTGTAGAAACAGGAACATTTACTCTATTAGCAAGCCAATCAGATAAGGGCGAGGATAAAGACACCAAACCGACACAATATTCCAAGGCTTTTTTAAATTCCTTTGTTTCAAAATAGCTTTCGGGAGAATTTTTTCTATTAAACCAAACTGGTACATTTACTGGGCAGTGTACTACACCGACCCACGGTTTTTTGATAGGTTCAAAATGATTATTGATATCCCCTTTATCAGCTCCGAACACAAACTTTTTTTCCACGAAACTAATGAATTCAGGGCCGTGTTCATCGTGATACTCATCGAGACAACTAATAGCATAAGACCAACCTGATCTGTGGCTACCATAGTCTTTTTCCAATTCTTTCCTTAAATTGAACATAATAATTACTCTAAAAAGTCAAAACTGAAAAATTTATCTAGCCATGCCTTTTTGGCAGGATCCTTTTTTGCCACAGATATACGCTTTTCATTTGCTTTATATACGTCTATAAGTTTATTTTTGTTATGCTCAAGATAATCATTAAATTTCTCATTTTTCCAAAGCATATCATCCCCATAATGAAAAGTTAGATATGCATCATCGAACTCTGCAAAGTTTTTAGCGTGGAGAATACAATTTAAAAGAAATGGCCTAAAAACGAAACCGATTCCTAAGATATGTTCTCTGATATCAAATTTTCTTAGTGCTAATATTGGGAATACGAAGCAATCATGTCCTATGTGTTTATCCCCCTCAGATACATATGCTTCAACTAAACTTTTATTGATGAGTTCTTTGGGAATCGTTCTTCTATTAACCACAAAAATATCTTTGCCAGTATTATTAATTCTAAGAAGTTCCATGTAAAAAAAAGGCTGTACACAGATATCCATATTAGTAACAACAACTAAATCATCATCTTTCACTTCCGATTCTAGCGAACTTAGATCCAGTAAATCATTTAATAACGGTAGTTGACGTTTTACTCGAAATGGGGGCAAGATTTCGCTTGAATCTGTTTTAAGTTTCAATATCTTAACGTTTCTATTGTTACTATAAAGTTTATTAAAGTAGTCAAAGTCAGATTCTGACACTTTCATTACTATAGTTACTTTTGTACTAACGCTTGTATAATCAATTGCAGAAAATATGGAATCAAGAGTTTTATTTTGTTCTAAAAAGGCAGATGAACTCTCATCGACTTTATAAGGGTTGATTATATGATAGAAATTCATTATTAAAGACTCACTGTTCTTTCTTTATAAAATTTGAATCGTCTTAAAAATTTTTTAAATTCTTCAGAACAATTTATTTCGTCGATATATTCTGGAGAAATCTCCCTTCTTTTAAGTTGAATAATGCGATCTGCTCCTCTACCGCTATCTCCAGTTATAGTTCTTGTATCGTATGTATCTACAAATGTTGCACTGAATGGAACTTCCAATATCTCACATATTTTTTTCATAACTATCTGAGGATGTTTGAGAAACGATTCATAAAAGAAAATATTATCATCGCCGAAGCCTGATAGAAAAAGGTTAAGACGTTTACAGTATTCATCAAAAGTTGGAGGTGTAAAGTGAACCCACTTATTTTTATTCAATGACAAATAGCTATCAATGGGGTTTCTAACTGTAGCTATGGATATAGAAGGATAGTCTTTATCACTAATTCTTTCAAAAAAACGCGTATTTAAAGCTACAGAGCCAACACAGAAATCAGTATGACTATGTTCGCGAAAGATAAGGAACTCACTATTTGAATATGCATGATCAATTGCAATTTTAACTGATGCCTCCATTATTTTTAAAGATAAACTCTCCAAACCAGTCATTTTTGCATAGTAAGCACATGAAACTACGTCAGATGGTGTAAACTTATGATTTGCAAGCTGAAGATGCTTCCGAGCAAGCGGATGAAGTTCGCTTAGCAATCTAACTGAAGGCATTGCATCTAAGCTTTTTGAAATTAAAGAACCTCCACTACAAGCAAAATGATGAACAGACCGTATTAGTTTTTGTCGCCTCTTCGTTGCGATTATACGCGCACAAAAATCATCTACCTCAGTAGTTACTCGAGCGCTATTCTTAATTGCTCTTTCTTTCGATTTTTGGGAGAGCAGGCTTTCTGGTATACCTTCTAATAATTTAATATTTCGTTCTATCAAACTTTTTATATTATCGGTAGGCTGTTTAATCATCTGAATGACCTTGAGAGGATTCGGTGCTATCCTCGTTGCACAGTTTTTTTAATAAATCATTTGATTCATTTAAAGCACTATATAACTTTTCTATTAATATCATTAGCTTATTTTCTTGAGCCACCTTAGCTTTAATATCTTCTCTGAGTTGTCTATTTTCTTCTTCTAATTTTAGATTCGACTTCACAGAAAGCTCTAGCGTTTTTTCCTGTGTTGTAAATTGTCTAAGGATTTCGGAATGGCTCGACTTAATAGAAGTTAAATTTTGACTACTTAAACTTAATTCAGCTTCAAGGCGCTTTTTATCTTCACGTAATTGCTCTCTTTCTTCTTCCAAACTCTTTGCCCAATTACGTGATTTAGTCTGCTGTAACTTCAACTTTTCTACATCACTTTCTAAACTCTTTTTCTTTGCGATCAACTCTTCTCGCTCTTTATTAGCGCATTTTAGTGATAAAATAATTTTTTCAACTTTTTCATCTAAATCAGACTTTTCTTTTTCCGCTTCTGTTTTATAGACTTGAAAATCAGAACTAAGTTGACCGTTTAAATCATTTGCCTCATCTAATTTTTTTTCAATTTCATCAATAACACTTTTTGAAAAATCTAACTCTTTCTGTATAAGAAATACCTTATTTTTGGCATTAATATATTGATGATTAACCTTGAAAAAATAAGTAATTACATCATCACTATCTTGTGTGTATGCATCTAAGTCAACACTTATAAAACTTTCTATTTTCCTATCAGAATCCCATTGTTTCTCATAAGAAACCTTTTTCGGAGTTTCTATTATTATATATTCAAACTTTTCAACTATCTCGCTAGGAAGGCTATCAATCAAAATAGTTTCATAACCTAAAACTGATAATATTAATATATTTGCCTCGTCTATATTTAATTCTAGCGAATTAACAAGTTCGTCAATAGGTTTTCCTTTTACTACTAAAACACTTTCTAAATTAACGTTTGGCAGTTTCGATTTTAGGTCATTAGGTTTACTTAATGAATTATACCTTGGATTACTGAATAGATTTGCTTCTTCTGTAATTTTCCCCGCAGCAACTACCCAATGCTTTAGCACAACAACATTATGAAACTTTTTTATTTTTCTACTTAATTGCGCATGCAACGAATTTGATGCCTCTACAAGAGTAATACTTCTCGGCTCTAACTGCGCTAAGCCATTTAAATGTGAACCTGTACCGGCACCTATATGCAGTATCATACCAAGCGGTTTTTTTATATTTTGCAATAGCTTGGGTAGATTAGAAGTCATTTTAAGTTATTTCCATAAGACAATTTATTTACTATAATCGGGTATCTTTATGTTAGCTTACCAACTCTCAATTAGACGGCTGAAATCTCTTCTTTTCTCGTTATAAGGTTCACCCATAAACGTTTAATCAGCTCGTCGATTTCGCTATTACCAACGATTTCACCTCGAATTTGCTCATACGTACCAAGTAGCCACTCAAATTGTTCCTGGCGTTGTGTTTGAATTTCCGTAAACATTACTTCCGCAGGTACCTGAACTCTTGGGCCATATTCATCTTCACCAAAAAATTCGGTATCACAATAAATAACATCAGGCGCTCCGTTTCGAAGCTCGATGTATAACTCTGCATCAAAGGTGTCAGGATTAATGCTCTGGGCTTTCAGCTTTACTTTGGTGTTATCCGCATTGCTACTAAAAAGTAGGTGCTGATAACTTCCCATACTAATTACTTCTTCCAAAGTAATTGTGTTTTGGGATTCCTGTTCGTCAGAATCCTTCGCTTCTGCTGCATTCCCCAGTACATATTCCGAAGCGTCTATCCACTCACTCTTCGGCCGGGTCATGGCAGACTGTTCAACCTGTAGTTTTTCAATAATACTGGGCAGGTTATTCACTAGGTGTGTTATTAGATTTCTGTCTGGAGAGGCAAACTGACTAACGCCCGCTAGATCATTTAACGGCATGACAAGTTTAGGCCCAAATTCATCGCTAGTTTCCGGTGGCCAGGTCAGTAAAGGTACGGTGCCGTCATTAAGCGCACGGAACTCTAAAGCAATATCCCGACTAAAAGGGTTTTCGCCATCGGCCACGTTGTTCGCCGCTATTTTAAGTTCTAAACATTCCTGGTAGTTGTCACCCACTAAAACATGATCAAACGATAACCATAGGTGCTCGTATCCTTCGGTGCGATATTCTTCTTTTAACGTTACATTGTCGAAGCTTAACCAAGCAGGAAGTTCATCTACAGCTTCTGCCAACTCAATGGCGGCTAAACGCCAGTCCCGCCATTCACTATGTTCAACTTGTACGGCACACGGTATATTTTGGTTTTGCAACAACTCTGCCAGCAAAGTAATGGTACTCATCACCAATACCCGCTCACTGGCTATCATACGGTTAAATATCCGTTGCTGTTGCTCCTTTTGAGCCTCTGGAGCTTTGGCAAAGTAGCGCAGGTACGGCCCATAATCGTCGGTTGAATCTTCAAAATGCCGAAATAACGTGCCGCTGTCATTATCGCGAAATTCAATACCCACAAATCCGCCAACATTTACCAATTTTACAGGTAGCGAACTGTATGACGAACCGTTACCTAATTGAACGTTAGTTAGCAACAGATGGATATCCCGATATCCGTCTTCGCTATATTTACCTGTAACTTCAAAACCTGATGCGTTGGCTTTCGAGAATACTTTTTGTCGCTGCTTTGCCATAGTGGTAACTGTTGTTCCCTTGTTTTTTACGTTTTGATATGCCTGATAGTAATATTCTAATTCTTCC
The DNA here is from genome assembly GCF_036697315.1 of Alteromonas sp. 14N.309.X.WAT.G.H12. Taxonomy (NCBI): domain Bacteria; kingdom Pseudomonadati; phylum Pseudomonadota; class Gammaproteobacteria; order Alteromonadales; family Alteromonadaceae; genus Alteromonas; species Alteromonas sp. 14N.309.X.WAT.G.H12. The sequence goes on along the minus strand of NZ_JBAHZB010000015.1, from coordinate 32,332 downwards.
TGAAGCTGGCTAATTTGTAACGAAGCAAGTTCTAGTTCTGCCGTGTTGAATGAGTTTTTATCTGTCATATTACCCTCTACTACTTGTAGCTGCTTAGCCAATTTATTTTTGGCTTTTATTGCTTTTTCTGTGGACGTTATTTGGTGTTCTAATTGCGTCTGCAGCTCGGTAATCAGTGCCTGCTCCGTTTGATTCTGCGAAGTTAATGCAGCCTCTACTTGTAAGTTTAGGCTATTTACACGCTTGTCTAGTTCGCGGTTGGTAGTTTTAAGCGTTTCATTAACTTTTGTTGCTTCCTCCAGGTCTCCGGAGGTTTTAGTTAATAATGCTTTGTGCTCTGCGGCATCTTCAACCGACCTTTCCAGCTCTTCTTGTAATTGTGAGATTTGTAACTCTGCTAGCTTGTGTTTCGCTTCTGCATCTTCAGCGTGCAGTTTTTCTTGCTGAAGTGCATGGGTTAGTTCTTCAACCTTTGCTGGCAGGGGTTTTAATTGATTTAATTCCGCAACCGTTGTTTCCAGTTCTTCCTGCAATTGCGCAATCTGTAAATCAGCCAATTCACTTTCGGCACCTAACGCTTCGGCATGTTGCTTTTCTTGCTGAAGTGCATCAGATAGTTCTTCAACCTTTGCGGGCAGTGGCTTTAACTCATTTAGTTCCGCAACGGTAGTTTCCAGTTCTTCCTGCAACTGCGCAATCTGATGCATTGCTAATTCATATTGTTCATTAACCTTAGCAAGTTCTTTGGGAAGTGGCGTCAGGGCTGATAACGAGGCTTTAGTCTGCTCAAGTTCTTTAATCTTCGTTTCCAGGGAAGCGGTTAACTCTGCTTTTTCCTGGTTAAGTACGCGATTTGCTTCTTCAGCATGTTGCACCTGACTTTGTAGACTAGTTAGTTCGTCCTCTTTTACAGCCAATGAATCCATGGCTTTTTTATACTCTAAGTTGAGCTTCTGCTGTTCTTTTTCCAGCTTAGAATACTTATCTGTCAGTTGTTGTCGGGCTTGCTGTACGTCGTTTAGATTTTGTTTGGTACTTTCCAGTTGTTTTTGTAAGGCATCAAAATTCTCTTTATGCTGTGTGGAAAGAGCCTTACTTTCGTCTACCTCGACCTTTAGTTCAGCAATGTTTTTCTCAAGCGTTCGTTTGGTTTCCTGAAGGGATTCAATTTGCTCTGTCAGTGAACGAATATGTTCAGTCTGCTTAGCTTGCTCGTCCTTAAATTTCTGATTCGCCTGATCTATTTTCAGCTTTTCGGCGGCGACCTCTTCAAGGCGCTTTTGAACATCGCTTTGTAATGTGGCTACCTGAGATGCTAAGTTCTCAATTTGTTGCGTTTTATTTTGAATATTCTGATGATTCGCAACGAACTGTTGCAGAACAGCTTTACCTGATTTTACTGCGCTTTGTTTGATGTCATCCGTATCAGGCCCCAAATGCACAGTAAATTCACCGTACAGCTGGCCAATGGAAAGCGCTTCGTCATATAAGGCAAAAACATCGTCTTGTTCAAACAAATGTATGTTCGCCAGGTGATGGGAAAACTGTTGCTTCGCATAGGTATTGGCTTTTACGTCCGCACCGGGTTTTATGTTAAACACATCGGTAAGAAAAGCGGCAGAATTGGCCAAAATGTCGTCTAAATCGCACAATAACACATGGCTGTTTTCTTGTACCACTGACAGGGCTTCAGACAACGTTTGCTGCCAGCGAGAAATGATCTTGCGCGGTTCTGCGGCACCGCTAGACTGCTCTGTTACGTGGCTTACACTGCGTACGGGTGAACAATAAAGCAGAATAACTGATTCAGCACTTGCAGAAACAGCGTCCAAAATCTTTTTCGGAGATGGTACATTCGCGAGGAAAAAACACTGGGCTTCCTCGTTGGTGGTAATGATATGACTAAGATCATTTACCTGAGTATTCTCACTATCAATAACTGTGGTGTTTATTGCATTTTGTTTGAATAAGTCATTTAAGAGGTTAAGAGGGGTATCTCCTACCACCACCACAATGGCTTTATGCATATTGTCTCCGCATAGGGCGATTACAGACGGGATGGTCCGTGTCGACGATCTAGTTTACCGAGTTTAACAAAACTTTACACTTTCTTTATCTTTGCCGAATATAAAAGTTGCAGCGTGATTTTGCCCTTAAACAGAAACAAAGGCTAAACCCGTTGAACCATTAACCGACAACTTAGTTATCTCTGTGTCGAGAATATCACCACCAAACTTAAACCTCAGAAGCCAATGATCTCAGCACATTAAGGGCCTGAGCTCGCGTTTGTATATCTGAGAATTTTTCGTCGATCACGTATTGATCTACAGGTGGTATCTCAATGTTAAGACCATACTTTGTTTTTAGATAGTGAAGCGCATGCCAACTTTTAGCTTTTATCTGTCGAACACATTCATGACTAAGAACCAAACCTGTGTCATTGGTAATACCTCCTGCGGTATTAAAAAGATGACTCGGGAGTTTGGGTTTAGCTCTGTTGTTTATAAGCATTAGCAGAATTTGCGAGTTACTTAAGCTTGTATTCGCTCGTTTAACTTGTAGCAGTTCATCTATGTTGACGTTGCTGTGGGCGATGCTATTAACAAGCCCATAAAATTCGCCAATGAGATCATCACCGGAAAGGGCATTCATAAAAATATTGCTTCGGCCTATTACTTTTTCCCAAATAGGTAAAATTTGATGCCAATGTAGGTAATCGAGATGGGATAAAATAAACTCACCCGCTTCAAGTGTACAATTTTGTCTGCGTACCCACTCTTTGTATTTGTCATTGAAGTACCTAACAGGATCTTTTACATACACGACTAAACTAATTTCAAAATATTCATCAAGTAATGCTATGCCCTGTGGATGGATATCTTTTCGAAAGAAATCTTCGTGGGTGAGAATGATGGTATGGGCATCGTATTCTAGCAAGCTATGCACAACTTCTAAAAACGTATCAGCATTAAATGCATGTTTTTTCAACATATTACTTATATAAAGATGACGAAACCCAACTTCTTTATCCCGCGCTAATCCTTCTTCCGGAAAAGTGATACCATTTTGTTGAAGTAGCGCCTTGTTTGCATTCAATGAAAACTGAATAGAAGACGTGCCAGTTTTATGCATTCCACCATGAATGATTAACTTCTTTTTCATCTTGTTAAGAACCTTAGTGTTTGTGCGTTTTATGACAGCTTAACGTATCGATAACGCGTTCATCCGTTATCCGTCTACAAGGGAAAGTCATTGATATGTATTCGCTTTGGTTACTCGCTAGGTAACCTCATACAAGGGGCAAAGATAGGTGATGAAGGATAATATAATAACAGCCATAAAAAAAGGCAGAGTTATTCACTCTGCCTTTTTTCTATTCAAGTAATCTCTTACTCTTCTACTGCTTCCGCTTCTTCTTCAGAAACTTCTTCAGCAGGACGGTCTACAAGTTCAATGAACGCCATTGGGGCGTTGTCACCGGCACGGAAACCGCATTTTAAAATGCGAGTGTATCCGCCTGGGCGAGCTTCGTAACGAGGACCAAGCTCGTTGAACAGTTTACCTACAACCTCTTTATCACCTGTGCGGGCCATAGCCAGACGGCGGTTTGCAACGCTGTCTTGTTTTGCCAGTGTGATTAAAGGCTCAATTACGCGACGTAATTCTTTCGCTTTTGGTAACGTCGTTTTGATCACTTCGTGCTTGACCAAGGAGCCGGCCATGTTTTTAAACATAGCTTGACGATGGCTGCTGTTGCGATTCAACTGACGACCACTCTTACGATGGCGCATAGTTTTATCCTTCTCTACAAATCAGTTTGATAAAAACCTGATTAATCTTTCTCAGCGATGCTCTCTGGTGGCCAGTTTTCTAGGCGCATGCCTAAAGAAAGTCCACGAGAGGCTAACACGTCTTTGATTTCAGTTAGCGATTTCTTACCAAGGTTAGGCGTTTTAAGTAACTCAACCTCAGTACGCTGAACCAGGTCACCAATGTACTGGATAGCTTCTGCTTTCAAACAGTTTGCAGAACGCACTGTCAATTCCAGATCATCTACAGGACGTAGGAGAATAGGATCAAATTCCGGCTTCTCTTCTTTCTGAACAGGTTCAGAAACGTCACGTAAATCAACAAAGGCATCTAATTGCTCAGCCAAAATAGTGGCTGCGCGGCGGATCGCTTCTTCAGGATCCAAGGTACCATTTGTTTCCATGTCGATGATGAGTTTGTCCAAGTCTGTGCGCTGTTCAACACGTGCAGACTCAACAGAATAAGCAATACGTTCAACTGGGCTGAATGAAGCATCAACTAACAAACGACCAATTGGACGATCATCTTCTTCGGAGGAGCGACGAGTAGCAGCAGGAACATAACCGCGAGCCGTTTCAACTTTGATACGCATGCTGATTTCAGCTTCGCCAGTCAAAGTACAAATGACATGGTCCGGGTTAACAATCTCTACATCACCGTCATGCTGAATATCACCAGCAACAACAGGGCCAGCGCCAGATTTCACTATTGTTAGGGTTGCCTCAGTTTTACCTTCAAGGCGAACCGCTAAACCTTTGAGATTCAGGAGGATTTCGATTACATCTTCCTGCACACCTTCTTTGGTGCTGTACTCGTGTAATACGCCGTCAATTTCAACCTCTGTTACCGCACATCCTGGCATGGATGACAGCAAAATGCGGCGAAGGGCGTTACCCAGAGTGTGGCCAAAGCCGCGCTCTAGGGGTTCCAAAGTTACTTTGGCACGAGTAGGAGAAACGTTTTCGATCTCAACTAATCTCGGTTTCAGGAATTCAGTCACAGAACCCACAATGCTTCCTCTTTAGTTATCTTTACTTAGAGTAAAGTTCGACGATCAACTGTTCGTTAATTTCCGCAGACAGGTCAGTTCTTTCTGGAACGCGCTTGAAAGTGCCTTCCATTTTAGTGCTGTCTACTTCAATCCAGGTTGGCTTCTCACGTTGGTCAGCCAGTTCTAAAGCAGCAACAATACGCGCTTGCTTTTTAGCTTTTTCACGAACAGAAACCACGTCTTCGGCAGAAACGTTAAAAGATGGAATATTCACAACTTGACCATTTACCATGATCGCCTTGTGGCTAACCAGCTGACGTGCTTCAGCACGCGTACTAGCGAATCCCATCCGGTATACTACGTTATCAAGACGCTGCTCTAATAATTGCAACAGGTTTTCACCGGTGTTGCCTTTAAGACGCGCAGCTTCTTTGTAGTAGTTACGGAATTGCTTTTCCAGAACGCCGTACATACGACGAACTTTTTGTTTTTCACGCAGCTGTACACCGTAATCAGACAAACGGCCACGACGGGCACCATGCTGACCAGGCGCATTATCGATTTTACATTTAGAATCGATTGCGCGAACGCCGCTTTTTAGGAACAGGTCTGTTCCTTCGCGACGGCTAAGTTTGAGTTTTGGACCCAAATATCTTGCCATGATCTTTCTCCAACTGTCCGGCGATTAAACGCGACGTTTTTTCGGTGGACGACAACCGTTGTGAGGAATAGGCGTCACATCGGTAATGTTTGTGATCTTATAACCAGTTGCGTTAAGTGCACGGATCGCAGACTCACGGCCTGGACCTGGACCTTTAACGAAAACTTCAAGGTTTTTCAGACCGTAATCCTGAGCAGCGACACCAGCGCGCTCAGCAGCTACCTGAGCAGCAAATGGTGTAGATTTACGTGAACCACGGAAACCTGAACCACCTGACGTTGCCCATGCCAGAGCGTTACCCTGACGGTCAGTAATAGTCACAATAGTGTTGTTGAAAGACGCATGGATATGAGCCATTCCGTCTGCAACCTGACGTTTAGCGCGTTTACGCGTAGTACGAGTAGGTGCTTTTGCCATAACTTATTCCCCCGCTTACTTCTTAATTGGCTTACGAGGACCTTTACGGGTACGCGCATTAGTTTTAGTGCGCTGACCACGTAGAGGCAAGCTACGACGGTGGCGGATGCCACGGAAGCAACCCAGGTCCATCAGACGTTTGATGCTCATAGAGACTTCACGACGAAGATCACCTTCAACAGTGAACTTAGCCACTTGCTCACGAAGCTTCTCTACAGTTGCTTCGTCAAGCTCTTTTACTTTTGTTGATTCTGCAACACCAGCATTGGCACAGATCTCTTTAGCACGAGTTGCGCCGATACCGAAAATCGCTTGAAGCGCGATTACAGTATGCTTGTGTTCAGGAATGTTAATGCCAGCGATACGGGCCATTAACAGCACTCCTCTTAAAATTTAATGTCGACGACCTAAAAAGCCCGATAGGATACTTACCCGACGACAAAATTGCAACTTAAGGTTCATAAAAACGAAATAACATAAGCTGAACCCAGTATAAGGTTCAGCTTACCGTTCGAACTTATTAACCGCTTTTTGATTAGCCTTGACGCTGCTTATGCTTAGGGTCAGAACTGCAAATCACACGCACAACACCGTTGCGCTTAATAATTTTACAGTTACGGCAAATCTTCTTTACTGATGCACGAACTTTCATTACATCACTCCGTAGTGCACTAATCTTAGCGACCGTAGCCTTTTAGATTAGCTTTCTTCAGAACAGACTCGTATTGACTACTCATCAAATGTGTCTGCACCTGTGCCATAAAGTCCATGATAACAACCACGATAATCAGAAGCGACGTACCACCGAAGTAGAACGGCACATTCCACGCGATAAGCATGAATTCAGGCACCAAACAAATAAAGGTTATGTAAAGTGCGCCAGCCAGTGTAAGGCGAGTCATTACTTTATCGATATAACGTGACGTTTGCTCACCTGGACGAATACCAGGAATGAACGCACCAGACTTCTTCAAGTTATCGGCTGTCTCACGCGGGTTAAACACCAACGCAGTATAGAAGAAACAGAAGAAAATGATAGCTGTTGCGTACAACATCACGTACAGGGGCTGACCAGGGGAAAGCATTAATGCTATATCCTGTAACCACGCTGTAGATTCATTTTGTCCAAACCAACCAGCAATGGTGGAAGGAAACAAAATGATACTGGAAGCAAAAATTGGTGGAATAACACCAGCCATATTCACCTTCAGCGGTAAGTGTGTGCTCTGTGCAGCGAAAACCTTACGGCCCTGCTGACGTTTTGCATAATTCACAACAATACGACGCTGTGCGCGTTCTACGAACACGACAAGATAAATTAAGCCAATGACAATTACGCCAATTAACATCAGGAACAATAAGTTAATGTCGCCCTGTCTTGCTTGTTCCGCTGTCTGACCAATCGCTGTAGGTAGACCGGCAACAATACCAGCAAATATCAATATAGAGATACCGTTACCGATACCCCGTTCAGTAATCTGCTCACCCAGCCACATAAGGAACATAGTTCCAGTGACTAAGCTGACTACTGCTGTAAAGTAGAATCCGAAGCCAGGGTCTATAACCAAACCATTAATTAGGTTAGGCAGGTTCGTCGCAATACCAATAGATTGGAATGTGGCCAGTACAAGCGTTAAATAACGGGTGTACTGACTTATTTTACGACGGCCTGCTTCGCCTTCTTTTTTAAGCTCCATCATCGGTGGATGAACCACCGTGAGCAACTGCATAATAATCGATGCAGTAATGTATGGCATAATGCCCAAAGCCAGAACGGATGCACGCTCAAGCGCACCACCGGAGAACATGTTAAACATTTCTACGATGGTACCTTTTTGTTGCTCAAACAACTCAGCAAGTACTGCTGCATCGATGCCAGGAATAGGCACATAAGAGCCCAGTCTGAATACGATAATCGCACCGAGTACGAACAACAACCTTGACTTTAGCTCACTCAAGCCGCTTTTCGCGCCTGAATCCAATCCTGGTTTAGCCATCTAGCTTATTCCTCTACTTTACCGCCGGCAGCTTCAATTGCTTCAAGCGCACCTTTAGTAACCTTCAACCCGCTAACTGTAACAGCGCGCGATACTTCGCCACTTTTTACTACTTTTACGAACTGCACATCTTTCTTGATAAGACCTGCAGCTTTCAAAGTTTCCAAAGAAGCTGTATCACCTTCTACCTTAGCAATTTCGGTCAGTGTTACCTGATCAGACACAAAGCTTTTACGCGATGTGAAACCGAATTTAGGCAGACGGCGCTGAAGTGGCATTTGACCACCTTCAAAGCCTGGCTTGATGGAACCGCCTGAACGGCTGGTTTGGCCTTTATGACCACGTCCACCAGTTTTTCCCAGACCAGAACCAATACCGCGGCCAACGCGCTTAGCTGATGGTTTTGAACCTTCTGCAGGAGAAATTGTGTTTAAACGCATATCTTACTCCTCCACGATTTCAACCATGTAATTTACACGGTTGATCATGCCACGTACTGCTGGGGTGTCTTCCAACTCACGGACATGGTTGATTTTACGAAGGCCTAAGCCCCTAAGCGTCGCTCTGTGCTTTGGCAAACGGCCAATTGCACTTTTTGTTTGCTTTACTTTAATCGTTGCCATGTCTGATTACCCCAAAATTTCTTCTACAGACAATCCACGTTTAGCGGCAACACTTGCTGGAGAGTTCATCTCTGTCAGCGCGTTAATTGTTGCACGAACAACGTTGATTGGGTTTGTAGAGCCGTAGCATTTTGAAAGTACGTTCTGCACACCAGCTACTTCAAGTACTGCACGCATCGCACCACCGGCAATAATACCGGTACCTTCAGATGCAGGCTGCATGTAAACTTTAGAGCCAGAGTGACGACCTTTAATCGGATGCTGCAATGTGTGACCGTTCAGATCGACGTTAACCATGTTGCGACGGGCTTTCTCCATCGCTTTTTGGATAGCAGCTGGCACTTCACGTGCTTTACCGTAACCAAAACCAACACGGCCATTGCCGTCACCTACTACTGTCAATGCAGTGAAACTGAAGATACGACCACCTTTAACCACTTTAGAAACGCGGTTTACAGCAATCAATTTCTCTAACAGTTCACCGTTTTGAACTTCTTGTTTAGCCATTATTCTTCACTCCTAGAACTGAAGACCAGCTTCGCGAGCTGCATCAGCTAATGCCTTTACGCGACCGTGGTATTTGAAACCGCTACGATCGAAAGCAACATCTTTGATGCCTTTTTCGATAGCACGTTCAGCGATTGCTTTACCAACAATAGCTGCTGCTTCAGCGTTACCAGTTGACTTCAGATCCTTAGCCAGATCTTTTTCAACGGTAGAAGCCGATGCCAACACCTCAGAACCGCTAGGCGCGATTAACTGTGCATAGATGTGGCGAGGTGTACGGTTTACTACCAGGCGATGCGCGGCCAATTCACGAATTTTTGCGCGTGCGCGAGTTGCGCGACGCAAGCGTGATGTTTTCTTATCCATCGTATCACCCACCTACTTTTTCTTAGCTTCTTTACGACGCACTTGTTCGTCTGCATAGCGAACACCTTTACCTTTGTAAGGCTCTGGTGGACGATACGCGCGAATGTTCGCCGCGACCTGTCCTACCACCTGCTTATCGGCGCCTTTGACGACGATTTCAGTTTGGCTAGGAGTTTCAACTGTAATGCCTTCTGGCATTTCATAAACTACAGGGTGCGAGAAACCTAATGTTAGGTTCAGTTTGGCACCTTGTGCTTGCGCACGGTAACCAACACCTTGCAACTGTAGTTTTTTCTCGAAACCTTCAGACACACCTTGAACCATAGAATTCAACAGCGCGCGAGCGGTACCAGCTTGAGCCCATGCATCAGCAAAACCTTCGCGAGGTAAAGCTTTCAACTGGTTCTCTTCTTGTACAACTTCAACAGCGTTGTTAAAAACGCGTGTTAGGGTGCCTTTTTTACCTTTAACCGTTACTTCTTGACCAGAGATAGAAATCTCTACACCAGAAATAACGTTAACGGGGGCTTTTGCTACTCGTGACATTTCAACTCCTCCGATTACGCAACATAACCGATGATCTCACCGCCCATGCCAGCTTTACGCGCTGCACGGTCAGTCATCACACCTTTAGAAGTCGACACGATAGCAACGCCCAGACCGCCCATAACTTTTGGCAGCTCATCTTTTTTCTTATAGATGCGCAGACCAGGACGGCTTACACGTTCAATAGTGTCAATTACTTGCTTACCTTCAAAGTACTTAAGTGTCACTTCAAGAGTAGGCTTAACGTCACCAGACGCAGAGTAATCTGTAATATAACCTTCAGATTTCAATACTTCACAGATTGCTGTGCGAAGTTTAGAAGAAGGCATTACCACAGAAACTTTCTGTGCCATCTGGCCGTTACGGATGCGGGTAAACATATCCGCGATAGGATCTTGCATGCTCATTTTAGCTACTCCTTACCAGCTGGCTTTTTTAAGGCCAGGGACTTCACCGCGCATCGCAGCTTCACGAAGCTTGATACGGCTCAGACCGAATTTGCGTAGGTAACCATGTGGACGACCAGTTACGCGGCAGCGATTTTGCTGACGTGCTTTGCTCGAATCACGTGGCAGTTGTTGTAGCTTCAGAACAGCATCCCAACGCTCTTCTTCAGAGGCGTTAACATCGCTGATAATCGCTTTAAGTGCGGCACGCTTTTCTGCGTATTTAGCTACAAGCTTTGTACGCTTTACTTCGCGGGCCTTCATTGATTCTTTTGCCATAACCCTACACCCCTTATTTTCTGAATGGGAAGTTGAACGCGGTCAACAGAGCACGTGCTTCATCATCAGTTTTTGCGCTGGTAGTGATAGTAATATCCATACCGCGAACCTTATCCACTTTATCGAAATCGATTTCAGGGAAGATGATTTGTTCACGAACACCCATGCTGTAGTTTCCACGACCGTCAAAAGACTTTGCGCTTAAGCCACGGAAGTCACGTACACGAGGAATTGCGATTGAAATCAAACGCTCTAAAAATTCCCACATACGTTCGCCACGTAGGGTTACTTTACAGCCAATCGGATAACCTTCACGGATTTTAAAACCCGCAACAGATTTACGTGCAACAGTTACAACAGGTTTTTGACCCGCGATGGCAGCCATATCGGCAGTCGCGTGTTCAAGTACTTTTTTGTCTGCTACAGCTTCACCCAGACCCATGTTCAGGGTGATTTTTTCAATCCGAGGGACTTGCATGACGCTTTTGTAACTGAACTGCTTCGCAAGGTCAGCTACTACTGTTTCTTTATAGAAATCATGCAGTTTCGCCATCGTACTCTCCAATTAATTAAACAAGTTCACCGCTAGACTTAAAGAAACGAACTTTCTTACCGTCTTCAGTGCGGAAACCAACGCGATCTGCTTTGCCCGTTGCCGGGTTAACAACCGCTACATTAGAAACGTGCAGAGATGCTTCTTTTTCAATAATACCGCCAGCTTGACCCAGTTGAGGGTTAGGCTTCTGATGTTTCTTGACAAGGTTTACACCTTCTACAACTACACGGTCTTCAGACACCAACACTTTCAGGACTTTGCCTTGTTTGCCTTTGTCTTTACCCGCCAATACGACTACTTCATCATCACGACGAATTTTTCTAGCCATTATCGTGACTCCTTATAGTACCTCTGGGGCCAATGAGATGATTTTCATGAAGTTATCACTTCTCAACTCACGGGTTACCGGTCCAAAGATACGCGTACCAATAGGTTGCTTATTGTTATTCAACAATACAGCCGCGTTTGCGTCAAAACGGATGGTTGAACCATCTGCACGACGAACGCCTTTTCTAGTACGCACCACCACTGCGTTCAGTACGTCACCTTTTTTAACTTTACCGCGAGGAATTGCTTCCTTGACGGTAACTTTGATGATGTCACCGATACCTGCATAACGGCGATGCGAGCCACCAAGAACCTTAATACACTGAACCCTGCGAGCGCCGCTGTTATCTGCAACGTCCAGGTTAGTTTGCATTTGGATCATGTTAGTGCTCCGCTCTAAAATTAAGACTCATACGAGTCGTTTCGCTGCTAAAAACAACACAAATTGTCGTTTTTATATACATACCCCCACAAAAAGGGCGCGAAATGATAACAGAAATGATGAAGAAGTGATAGCGGTAAAGTGAATTATTTTTAGCCGATGCACGAAGAAAGGGTTTTGAGGCATGGGTTTGCCATCAAGCACCGGCGTACGGGTACATTAAGCCAGTAAATAGCGATTAATGCAACGAACAAATTGCTCTGAATCTACAGGTTTGGTTAAATAATCGTTCATACCGGCTAAAATACATTTTTCTCTTTCCCCCACTAACACATTCGCTGTAAGGGCAATAATGGGAATTAACTGTGCGGCCTCGCCCAGTTTGCGGATTTTTTTCGCTGCCTGATAACCATCCATGATAGGCATCTGACAATCCATTAGAATAAGATCGTAAGGATGACCCGACGAAAGGCTTTGCACAACCATCTCCACCGACTCTGCCCCATGCGCCGCAATTTCCGGGGTAATGCTAAATGCCCGCAATTGCTCAGTAACAACAATTTGATTAATTTCATTGTCTTCCACCACTAAGACCCGTTTATCATCCAATTGATAGTGTCGAACAGGTATCGCCGCTTCGCCACTTTCTTTTTCCACAAGCTTGTCTTCGCATACGGGTAATGACAAGGCGACGATAAATCGTGATCCCTCACCCAACTTACTTTTAACCCTGATACCGCCATTCATTTTCTCGGCAATTTGCGAAACGATAGATAAACCGAGTCCGGTGCCACCAAAACGACGGGTGGTGTCGCTGTCGCCCTGCTGAAAAGCAGAAAAGATAGCCGATTGGTGTTCCGGTGCGATCCCTACGCCAGTATCTTTTACTTCAATTTGTATCAGATATTGGCGATCTGTTTTTTCCATCGCCCTGGTTTTAATACTCACTTCGCCTTGGTGACTAAATTTAATGGCATTACTGAGCAAGTTGGTCAGGATTTGCCGAATGCGGGTAGGATCCCCTTTAAGCATTAGGCTGTCGGTTTCTTCGGTGTCGGCACTTAGGGCTAACTGCTTTTTCTGTGCCGACATAGCAAAGACGCGCTGCTGTTCTTTCACGATTTTACTAATATTAAGCGGCACGCTTTCAAGTTCCAGTTCACCGGCATCGATTTTTGAAAAATCGAGTACGTCATTGATGATCTGCAATAAGCTATCGGCACTTTGACTGGCGAGCTGACAATACTCTTTTTGCTTAGGTGATAACGCCGTTTTCGCTAACGCATCGAGCATCCCCACCACTCCATTGATGGGCGTACGAATTTCGTGGCTCATATTGGCCAAAAAAAGACTTCGAGATTGCAACGCTTGTTCTGCCAATTGGCGTCGATTTTCCAATTCTTTAGCAACAAGTACCCGATGGGTGACATCTTGGGCTGCCCCGAAAAAACGTTTAGAGCCATCGCCCACTTCATACAGTTTTGCCTGTGTTTGCACCCAAAATCGCTTGCCATTATATGACACGGCTTCAAATTCATAGGACCAGGGCTCCCCCGTTTTAAAAGAGGTGTTGAGCATATTTTCAATAATCTGGCGATCGTTTTCATGGAAGATAAAGTTTTTCGTGACGTCCCAGGTAAGGGGATAATTATCCGGCACTTCATACTGGGCTCGCAGCGCATCAGAGAACCACACATTGCCGGTTTCCAAATCCACTTCCCAGGTCCCTACCCGTGCAAGTTCTGCCATTTGTGCATGTAGGCGGTTCTGGTGCTGCATGATCCGCTGGTGGGCCAGCAATTGGGCAACCTGCTCTTGGCGAGAGAGCTCTGAGCCCACCCATTCGGCCAGTAAAACAATATAATCTTGTTCATGGGCGGCAAAAGGTTCGTTTCGCTCATCCGGTTTGGAAAAGTTCACGGTACCCTGACGAATGCCATTAACGAAATAGGGTATGCCAATATAACTTTTTAAAGAAAAGCTCTGATACGCGGGGTGAGTAATGCCAGGATGTTTGATCACGTTGTGGTAAGCCACAATGGATTTTGCTTTTAGCGTATCTTTGCAGAATGTATCAGCCAGCGGAAAAACCGTGTTTTTCTCTATGCTGTTATCTGGCGTAACAGCGGCAATAACAGTGTAATCATTTTCGTTGATTCGGCTTACCAGACCGATATCCATACCCAAGGCATCAAGACCTAAGCGCAGCAAACGATCTAATTTTTCGTCGGTTGATGTTTGCTCATCAGAAGATATTTCGTGAAGCGCTTTTAGTAAATTCATAAATCTCTGCAACTCATACATTCACCATGCGTTTAATATTCCTGATCCACCTTCCCTTGCGACTCTACGTGATAACTACACAACCAAAACGGTTAATACACATTCATAGATAGCCTTGTTTAAGAATAACACCTATATAAAAAAACGGCAGATAAATCCAAAGGAAATATCTGCCGCTTTTATTGGCATTAAGATGCCGGCCAGTTAGGCGTCAACCGCTCTATTAATACAGGATATTGACCTCATAACCGGTAGTAGAATCTGCTGAAGGTTCAAGAGTAACAATGTAGTTTTCATCTTCGGTGAAACCATACAGCTCGGTTCTATCCAGTAAGATTTGCTCATCGTTATCATCTTCGTATACAGCAATAACTTCGTAGTAATCTTCAGGCAGAACCAATGTGCCACTTTCCTCAAATTCCATGTTCAATTTGTAATAGTCGGCGGTATCAATGGTTTCATCATTACGCACCAAGTAAAAATCGATGTCATCGAAGTCATCGGATAAGTTCACAAAACTCACAGTCTTGTCATAAGACTGAGGCAGATCACTTTCTACAAAGGAGTTAGCACTGAATTTACTACCGGCTAAGTCAATCATGATTGCCTTACTTTCACCTTGGTTTAAGGTAACAAGCTTATTATTCAGCGACGTAATGTCGGAGTCATCACTTTCTACTGTGATGCGATAGTCACCATAGCTAATATTAGAAAAGTCAGATAATTCGTCAGCACTCAACGTCAACACCGTATCATCTACGCCATCTTCACCACCAAAGGTCACAGTAACATCATAGTCTGTACTGTTGTAAATACGGTACTGGGCATCAGCATCAACATCGGTAATATTAGTCACAGAGGTTGAATTTAATATCGCATCTACAGACATACTATCGCTATCATCCAATGCACCACTTAAGTCACGTACTGCAAGTACATACTCAGTGTCGTAATCAAAATCCAATGTGGTTGATTCTAGCAATACATCAGTTTCACCGGGTTCGGTTATGTAGATGGTATATTCGTCTTCGTCGAAATCGTCGCTGTCGTCATCTGGATCCCAGTATTCAAGTTCGTTTAACTCACCATAGGTCATAGTGCCTAAGTAGTAAGCCGCTTCGAAGGGGTCACCGTTTTCACTCATGTAGAAATCATACTGGCTTTGATCTTCGCGCACGCTGGTTACGAACAGGCGGAAATGGTCGTCAAGAGATTCACGCTTAAACTGAAATTCAGTCCAATCGGGATCATCAAAATCACCACTTAATACAATAAGGGTTTTGTAACCGGTTTTAAGTTTCACGGTCATTTCATGTAACGAGACTTCTTCATCGTCTGAATCTAAGCGGACAAACTCTAAATCTGTGCTACCAGAATCAAGTGATATCAACGACGTAGTATCACCGAATTGGGCTGACCCTAAATCATCGCCATCTTCATCCTGCATATAAACCGTGGAACCATTAGGAGAAGCATTATAAAACTGTAAATAAGCGTATGAATAATCAGAGCTGCCACTGCCACCACAGGCAGTAAGCCCTGCAGTTACGGCGAGCACGGCTGCTAATTTCATCAGCGACGTGAGTGTTCGAAATACCATAAAAACGTAAATCCTTAACTAAAAGTGGTGTTTGAGCAACGACATTTGCCGAAGCCACATTCTACAGCGAAGCCGCATTATACAGCATTATATTACCCTGTTAAGTCTTAACGAGACCGAGGCTAGTTCATAGCTTTACCAAATCTTTACAAATGTAACACTTTGCATATTTCGATAAAATTTCAAGTCATTTTCGAAAAAAAACAGGTAGCACGACGTACAAAATGCAAACGCTGACCCCGTAATATAATCTTTTATTGCTGACGTTGCCTAACTATTTCATACAAGCAAACGCCCGTCGCCACAGAAACGTTCAACGAGGACACGGCACCGGCCATGGGTAATTTAATCAACTGGTCACAATGCTCGCGGGTTAAACGCCGCATGCCTTTGCCTTCCGCGCCCATCACCAGTGCCGTTGGTCCGGTCAGGCTTACATCGTAAAGGGTTTGTTGCGCTTCGCCAGCCGTACCTGTGACCCACACGCCCTTATCCTGCATATGTTTTAAAGTACGGGCTAAATTCGTTACCTGTATAAAGGGGACGGATTCGGCAGCGCCGCAAGCCACTTTACGTACTGTTGCAGTCAATCCACCGGCTTTATCTTTAGGAACCACCACCGCATGAACACCGGCGGCGTCAGCGGTACGTAAACACGCACCGATATTGTGAGGATCGGTAACCCCATCAAGAACCAAGATGAAAGGCTCAGAGTGGTTCTCAAGTAACCGGTCTAAATCATTTTCATCCATCGCCCGTTGCGGCTTAGCCCTAGCAACGACGCCTTGGTGCTGTTCACCCTGCACTTTGTCGTCCAAGACTTTGCGCTGACAAAACTGAACACTAATTCCAAAACGGCGAGCTTGATTAACAATTTGGGTTAAGCGGGCATCATCCCGGCCTTTTAGCGCAAATATTTCAATTACCCGTTCTGGCTCATTTTCCAGTACTGCCTGCATGGCATGCAGGCCATATAGCCATTCTTGTTGTGCCATCTATTTCTTTTTACCTTTACCCGCACGGGAACGGGACTTTTTCGGGCCACGTTCTGCGTTATTACTTTTATCTTGTTGCTGTTTACCGTTGGTCGCCTTGCGCTTGTTATTCTCTTTGCGACCACCGTCGTTACGGCCCCGTTCTTTTTTACCCGATTTAGCACGCACGCTGACTTTTTTACCGCCAGGCCCTTTTAAGGTTGCACTGTCTAACACCAAATCGATTTTCCGTTCATCCAAATTAACAGCAGCCACTTTCACAATAAGCGTATCGCCCAAACGGAATTGACGAGCGCCAGACTCACCTACTAGGGTTTGCTTAACATCGTCATAACGGTAGTAATCATCGTCTAAGGAGGTTATGTGAACTAAGCCATCAATATGGTATTCGGTAATGCGTACAAACAGCCCGAAATTGGTAACGGAACTCACCACGCCTTCAAAACTTGAGCCCACGTGATCTTGCATAAATTCACACTTTAGCCAATCCGATACGTCACGGGTGGCGTCATCGGCCCGACGTTCGGTGGTGGAACATTGTTCACCTAACTGATCGATTTCTTCATCGGTATAGGCTTTGGCACCGTGTACCTTTTGTTTCTGTTTTTTGAGTATGGCTTTAATTGCCCGATGGACCACGAGATCAGGATACCGACGAATAGGCGAGGTAAAATGCGCATACGCATCAAGTGCCAAGCCAAAGTGCCCCACATTATCGCCGCCATAAACGGCTTGCTTCATCGAACGCAATAACATGGTTTGGATCAATTCTTGATCCGGTCTGCCTTTGGTTTTGTTTACCACATCGGTAAAATCTGCCGGCTTTGCCTCTTCGGTTATGCGATGAGGCACACCAATTTCACTTAAATAAGCAGTAAAGGCCGTCAGCCGGTCGGCATCCGGTTTATCATGCACCCGATAAAGGGCGGGCATAGCATGCTTCTCAAGAAATTGTGCCGCACTGACGTTCGCCATGATCATACATTCTTCAATCATTTTGTGAGCGTCGTTGCGTACCACCGGCACGATGTTCTCTATTTTGCGCTGGGCATTGAAAACAAACTTGCTTTCCTGGGTTTCAAATTCGATGGCTCCCCGTTGCAGTCGGGATTTTTTTAACGCCCGATATAAATCATGCAAATTACGTAAGTGGGGTACTTGTTCAGCATACCGCTGATTTAAGGTTTTATCCCCTTGCAGGATTTGCCAAACTTTTGTGTAGGTCAGTCTTGCGTGGGAATTCATCACCGCTTCATAAAACTGAAAACCGTCTAGTTTCCCCTGTTCTGTGATGGTCATTTCACACACCATACAAAGGCGATCGACCTCGGGGTTCAGTGAACACAATCCGTTAGACAGCACTTCAGGCAACATGGGGATCACTTGCTCAGGGAAATAAACCGAATTTCCCCGGTTCTGTGCTTCGTTGTCTAGTGCGGTGCCCAGTTTCACATAGCTACTGACATCGGCAATGGCCACCCATAGCTGCCAACCGCCATTATCCAGCGGTTCACAAAAGACCGCATCATCGAAATCTCTGGCATCTTCGCCATCAATGGTTACTAATGGTAATTGTCGCAGATCGACGCGGCCGGTTTTGCTTTCTTCAGGCACTTCATTACCGAACTTTGTCACATAACGCTCGACCGCTTTGGGCCAAACATGAGGAATATCGTAGGTGCGCAGGGCCATTTCGATTTCCATTCCAGGTGCCATATGTTCACCCAGAATTTCAATGATTTTCCCCACCGGGCTCACCCGCCGACGGGGACGTTGGGTGATTTCCACCACCACAACCTGACCCATTCTCGCCCCTTTCGTGGCGTCGGGTGGAATAATAATTTCGTGCTGCAAGCGACTATCGTCTGGCACGACAACCGCCATGCCATTTTCAACGAAGAAGCGGCCAACAATAGGCTCGCTACGGGGTTCAATCACCTGATTGATAAAGGCTTCTCGTCTGCCCCGACGATCAGTGCCACTTTCTCGGGCTTCCACAATATCGTCGTGCATAAACAGGTTCATCTGACCTGCTGTAATGTATAAATCGCCGCTGTTATCTTCCGGACGTAAAAAGCCAAAGCCGTCGCGGTGACCAATAACCCGACCGCGGATCAGTTCGTCGCGGTTCTGCAATGCGTACTTTTTCTGTTTATTGAATTGAATTTGGCCTTGTCTTTCCATAGCGCGGAGGCGCCTTTGGATGCCGATGCGGCTCTCTTCATCGGTTGCATTTACTAACGAGCAAATTTCAAGAAAGGACAAAGGCTTGCCTTGTTCTTTCATTACAGACATTAAAAATTCCCGGCTAGCTACCGGTTTGTCGTATTTTTCTTTTTCTCGTTGAAAATGGGGATCGTCGTTCATGTACTCTCTTTTTTAATTTAATTTGCCCCTAGTATAACAGTTATCTGGTGAAAACATCGCCTAGTTCGACGGTTATCATTTTGTTGTTGCAGTAATTTTGTCATAAAACGCGACAAAGGCTGGGCTCTTACTAAAGGTAAAATGGTGAATTTAGCTGTCCATCGGTCTGCGGGCATTACGTACCGCTTTAGGATGCATCAATTTTTCTAATTGCCCAAGGTAGGAGGCAATTTGCTGATGAACGGCTTTGTCATCGGTTACCGCATTGTACAACCAATGATAGGCATCTTCATAGTCATAAGGGCTGCCATAGCCATCAACAAATAACTGGGCAAGTTCTAACTGGGCTTTTAAAAATCCCATCGCGGCAGCTTCTCTAAGATAAAACACCGCCCGCTGTTTATCCTGTTGTACGAGTGTGCCTTTGGCGTAATAACGGCCCATTTGTTCAAGGGCGGCGGGCAACCCTTGTTCTGAAGCATCACGCATAAAACTAATGCCACGTTTAGGATCCGCATCAACACATACGCCCCAGGCTAACATGTCACCCCATAAAAATTGATAAGCAGGCTCTTTCAGCACTTCCGCGTGGGCTTCAATGTCTTGCACTAATTGACAACGATCCGCGACAACGCGGTTAAGGTGGGTATTTTTATTGATCATGGCAATCAGCTCGTCCTGCGTATAGAGCTGTACCGCTTTAAGTTCTTCAGACAACACAGACACAGAAAACAACATACACAAGGCAGCAGTGAACATGGAGAAATTACGTTTTATCATCGGCGCAACCTGACACAGGAAAGAAAATTAATAGCACGAACAGCAAAGTAATCGTTACATTGCTGCACCCACTTTATCAGTATCGACCAAATGACAGAATTCTTAAACCCGGTATAACGGGTTTCAACAAATCATAAAACCGGCCGACTTAATTGAGTTTCATTGACAACGCCACCTGCAAGGTACGGGCGTGCTCGGCGAGATCAATGCCTAAATCGGTTAAATAACCGCCATCTGGCTGGGTGATAATGCCTTTTGAATAAAGCCGTTCTGCGGCGTGAACTACAGTTTGGCTTGCATCATTATGAATTTTTAACCCTTGCATAAGACTGGATGCGGGGAAACGAAGAAGAAGATTTAACTCGTCGACCATATTCTGATCTACTAACACCATCACGCTCTCCTGAAATTAATTATTTTCGTAAGCGCAGTGAGAAAAACCAAGCAATCACAGCAACCTACTTCAACGCTATAACACTATCATTTTGTCGCGCTGTCCACCTTAATTTAGACCATAATGTTAATAATATGCCAACATAAAGCGGTTTAAGATGGGAGGATGAATTTGGCAACGGGATTCTCGGCAGTGATCACAACCGCCGTCACAATGATATACTGCCCCCCATCATTGTATGACGCGCGGTAAAAGCAGCCACCATGAAATATAAAGACCTGCGGGATTTTATTCAGCAACTGGAAGCAAAAGGTGAACTCAAACGTATCACCCAAGAGATAGACACCAATCTTGAAATGACTGAAATTGCCGATCGCACCTTGCGTGCAAAAGGGCCGGCATTGTTATTTGAAAACCCCAAAGGCTCGGATATTCCGGTACTGGCGAATTTATTTGGTACTCCTGAGCGGGTCGCCATGGGCATGGGTCAAACCTCCGTCGCCGCGTTAAGAGAAGTGGGTACGCTACTGGCGTATCTAAAAGAGCCCGAGCCACCGAAAGGCTTGAAAGATTTGTGGGAAAAATTGCCGGTATTTAAGCAAGTATTGAACATGCCGGCGAAAGAAGTGAAAAAAGCGCCCTGTCAGGAAGTCGTGATTTCCGGCGACGACGTTGATTTATCTCTGCTTCCCATTCAACGATGCTGGCCAGAAGATGCGGCACCATTGATAACCTGGGGACTAACGGTTACCAAAGGCCCACATAAAAAACGCCAAAATTTGGGCATTTATCGCCAACAGGTTATTGGCAAAAATAAAGTGATTATGCGCTGGTTGTCTCACCGTGGCGGTGCTCTGGACTTTAGAGAATGGTGCCAAACCCATCCAGGCGAACCTTATCCGGTTTCGGTAGCCCTCGGCGCTGATCCTGCCACCATACTCGGCGCGGTCACCCCAGTACCCGACACCTTATCAGAATACGCATTCGCAGGACTGCTGCGAGGCAGCAAAACCGAAGTGGTAAAATCCATCAGCAATCAATTGCAGGTACCGGCCAGCGCAGAAATTGTTCTTGAAGGCTATATTGCTCAAGATGAAACGGCCCCTGAAGGCCCTTATGGCGACCACACCGGCTACTACAACGAGGTGGATGACTTCCCTGTTTTTACGGTCACTCACATTACCCATCGCAAACAGCCTATTTACCATTCTACCTACACCGGACGGCCACCGGATGAGCCCGCTATTTTAGGTGTGGCCCTTAATGAAGTGTTTGTGCCCATTTTACAAAAACAATTCCCGGAAATTGTGGATTTTTACCTGCCACCGGAAGGGTGCTCCTATCGTATGGCCGTGGTTACCATGAAAAAACAATATCCAGGTCACGCCAAACGGGTCATGATGGGTGTGTGGTCATTCCTGCGACAATTTATGTATACCAAATTTGTGATTGTTTGCGATGATGATGTGGACGCCAGAAACTGGGAAGATGTGATCTGGGCCATCACCACACGTATGGATCCCGCCAGAGATACTGTACTCATTGAAAACACCCCCATTGATTATCTCGATTTTGCCTCACCGGTATCAGGCCTAGGCTCGAAAATGGGCATGGATGCCACCAACAAAATGCCCGGGGAAACGGATCGGGAATGGGGAACCCCGATTGTGATGGATGCCGACGTTAAACAGCGTGTAGATGACATCTGGGATGAACTTGGTATCATGAATTAATTTTCACGTGCCCATCGCCACCAAGCAGAGTCTTCTGCAACGTCGCCATGGGTGCCTGTTGGCTTCTTTTTTTAAATCAATTGAGTAACTATGTCGGAATTTGAATGTAAGGTCGCGTCGATTACGCCGTTAACCGAGGTTGTATACAAGGTAGAACTCATCCCTGCACAGCCTGTGGATTTTCAAGCAGGTCAGTACATCATGGTGCATATGGGTGAAAAAGATCAACGCCCCTTTTCTATTGCCAACCCGGCGTATGATAACGGCCGTATCGAATTACATATCGGTGCGGATGAAAATAATGCGTATGCTAATGAAGTGCTAACCAAAATGCGCAACGATGGCGTCATTCGCATCAGTGGCGGGCACGGCGAGGCTATCTTACATGCCGATGGTACGCCCATCATTTTGATTGCCGGCGGTACAGGCTTTTCCTATACTTGGTCTATATTACAACAGTTATTCAATGTTGCGCCTGATACTCCCGTGTCATTGTATTGGGGTGGACGCCACGAAAAAGATCTCTATTTGTCTGCTGAGTTAACGGCCCTCGCGGCCAAATACGCTAACTTTACCTTTGCCCCTGTGGTGGAATTTCCCGCAGAAGATTGGCAAGGACGCACCGGCTACGTACATAAAGCGGTAATGGAAGACTTCCCAGATTTATCGAATAAACAAATCTATATCGCCGGTCGGTTTGAGATGGCGAAAATTGCCCGCGATGATTTTGCCACCTGTGGCTTGGATACCAGCAAGCTGTACGGTGACGCCTACGCATTCCTATAAAGTCACGCAGTAATAAGCGTGGCAAATTATAACAAAGACAGAAGGAGAGTTTATGTTGTCACGCACACTCGTTGGCGCAACCATGTTAATGACTACCACAACATTTGCCGCCCCCGTATTCCACGATGATCCCCGCCTGCACGATATTGCAGAGGGGATTTCCGCCAAGCGTATAGAAAGCGATATTACTACCTTGGTTAATTTTGGTACCCGACACACCTTATCAGAGACCCAATCTGACAGCCGGGGGATAGGTGCAGCCAGACGATGGATAAAAGCGGAATTTGACAAGATCTCCGCCGACTGTGGCGGTTGTTTAGAAGTGATCACCGTTAGTGACACTATTAGTGGCGAGAAACGCATTCCCGACCCTGTTGAAGTGGTAAACGTCATCGCTATTCAGCGGGGAACATCGGATCCCAATAGGTACGTCATTATGTCTGGCGACATTGACTCTCGTGTGTCCGACGTAATGGATTACACCTCAGATAGCCCAGGCGCGAATGATAATGCATCGGGTGTTGCTGGCACCCTTGAAGCAGCCCGAGTACTAAGCCAATACAGTTTTAACGGCACCATCGTGTATGCGGCCCTATCTGGCGAAGAGCAAGGCTTGTTTGGCGGCAAAATATTAGCGGCGAAAGCCAAGCAAGAAGGCTGGCGTATAAAGGCCGTACTAAATAACGACATGATCGGTAATATAGAGGGCGTAAATGGCGTTATCGATAACAGTACGGCTCGTATCTTTGCCGAAGGGACACGGGTAACTGAAACTGACGCCGAAGCCCGTACCCGTCGTTTTACCGGCGGTGAAGTCGACTCACCCAGCCGCAACTTGGCGCGTTACATCGACCGCCTTGCCGATCAATACATTGAAAACCTCGATACCATGGTGATTTACCGACTGGATCGTTTTGGACGTGGCGGCCACCATCGCCCCTTTAACGATTTAGGCTATCCGGGGATCCGCATTATGGAGACCAATGAAAACTACACCCGCCAACATCAAGACTTACGTACCGAAAACGGCATTGTGTACGGCGATACCCTCGACGGAGTGGATTTTAACTATGTCGCAAAACTGACGGGGCTCAATGCAGTGAGTCTGGCCGCCATGTCCTGGGCACCGAATCCGCCAGCTAAGGTGAGCATTGAAGGAGCCGTACAGCCTTCAACAACCCTACGCTGGCAAGCATTGGATGAAACCCAAAACCCACAACTAGCCGGCTACAAAGTCTACTGGCGTTATACGGATGCGCCACAATGGCAATTTAGCCGGTATGTGGGCAATGTCACCGAAGCCACGCTAAAGAATATTGTTATTGATAACTACTTTTTTGGGGTGGCAAGTGTCAGTCAATCCGGTATTGAAAGTCCCATTGTCTTTCCCGGTGCCGCAGGCAGTTTCGGCGACTGACCCCCATCATCAACGGTAAACCGTAAAAGCGTGGCAACTTGTCGCGCTTTTTTTCATTTATTATAGGTTTCTCCTACACTTTTATAACAATAACCTATACCGTGGTTCATTGAACTACTTAGGAAGTATTTAATGATAAGAGTATGTAGTTTTCTCTCTATACTGGTTACCGTCTGTTTTTCTGCCACTACCTCGGCGCAAATTAAATTAGGTGCTTCGTCGTTAGCGACTTATGTAGATAATGGTGGTGAGCCAGCAAAACTTAATCGCATTGTCGAAGAAGCCTTTACCCGAATGGATGAAGACGTCCAGTTACAGGTTTTACGCCGCGCATTTTTAGGCAGCGCCCTAAGTGCGGGACAAATTGACGGTGAGTTTGCCTTTATCGACCTCGACCATAAAAAAACCGATATCCTGCACTCAACCCCTTACTTGCCGTTAAAACTGTATGTGGCCAGCAAACGCCCCAATGTTTCTGACATCAATGTAGTTGCTCAATTGCGCGACAGCCGTATTGCCATTGAAAACCGGTTTGCTAATACCGACCAAATACGCGCTATTCGAGAAGTAAAATGGTCACGAAACCCCACCACCTTTGATGCTTTTCGCCAGTTTGCCGATGATCGCGCCCCTTTTTTAATGACATCCGCCCTGTTAATCGATGAATTTAATCGTTTGCTGTTAAAAGACAACGAAGAACCGGTGTTTCGTTCGGCCGCTCCGCTAATTGAAGGCGGGTTTTATCTAACCCTTTCTGATAACAACGAAGCCAACGCCCAATTGATTGAACGTTTCAATGCCACCATCGATTCCATGCAAACCGATGGAAGTTACAATCGCCTTCTCGGTTTATCTTGGTTAATAAAGGATGTGAACAACGATGGTGTCGGTGATTATATTTCGTCAAAAGCAGTGCCACACCAGATGGAAAAAACGGCGCTGCTCCAAGCCTATGATCTGGACAATAGCCAGCCTGGCACTGGATCACTGTTTATTATTGATGGCACGGAATACCATTCTTGGGAAGAAATTGAGACAATTATTGACAAAACGACGCCCACAATGCGAAATAGCCTGCTCGATCCTGAGATCTACAAAAAAATTGTTCGCCAATGGTAAACATCACGACATAAAAATTAAATATATAAAAATCAAAAGGTTACATAAAAAACACTTGATTTAAGTATCGTTAATCATATCTTTTTGTCGTTAAGTGAACTTTTTTTCGCTGTAACACGTTAGACATATTACTGTCATAATACTATGATAGTAACGGGTAAATAGAAAGGAGGGCTCATTTTTATGCATGCATTGACCAAGTCATTTTCGCGCTTTTTTGAGCGAGCTCACCCATATACAGTTGCATACTATATTGGAAGGAAAAATGCTGAGAAGATTTTTGATTGCAAGATCAAGAAGAAATCCAAGCTGCTCGCAAAAGCGAATCACTAGCAAAAGCTTAAACACCCGTTAAATAGGCCTTAATTTTAAGGCCTATTTTTATTTGGGCTGCAAAGAAGTTGTCTGTTATCTCCCCGTCACTCTAATTTATAAATGTGCCAATGGCATTTCAGTTGAGTATTTGATTTGCTCCATGGCAAAACTCGATGTCACATCACTTAAATCGATGCCAGCGACGAGCCGCTTGTAGAAATGATCAAAACTTGCCATATCGGTAACCAGTACCTTCAACAGATAATCATACTCGCCTGACATGCGATAAAACTCCACCACCTCTTCAAAACCGGCGGCATGTTGCGCAAACTTATCCAACCATTTATCGTCATGCTTTGCGGCCTTCACTTGCACAAATACAGTCATCGCTAACCCCAGTCGTTTGGCGCTGACAAGGGCGACGCGCCGCGTGATGTAACCATCTCGTTGTAGTCGCTGAATCCGGCGCCAACAGGGTGTTGAAGTAAGTCCGACCGCTTCTGCTATATCATTAACGGGGGTTTCACAGTTACTTTGTAGTAAAGACAAAATGGCTTTGTCGGTTCTATCCAAGGTCTCGTTTTTCATTACGTTTTGTTAGGCCTTCTATTGATGTTCCAAATAGTACGCAAAATTACCCAAAATAGCTTCCTCTATGCAGGGGGATTTTTACTCTGCTTGTGCTTATCTGGTGTGCTCAAACAGCGCCCTTTATCGCAGGCGCTTTTCACTGTCGATTTTTCTCACAATTTGTTCATAAATCTTTCACTGTCTGGTCACAAAACCAGTACAGCATAGGTGGTCACATCTTCTGGCAGGTTCAATTTATGGGTTTTAATATCTGGCAACTTTTGTTGGTGCTTATCGTGGTGATTTTGCTGTTCGGCAGAGGGCGAATTCCCGCGCTTATGGGCGACCTTGCCAGTGGCATTAAAAGCTTTAAGCAGGGCTTAAACGATGCACCTGCCACCGCTGAATCTACCAGCGACAGTACAGCGATCCCCCCTCCCTCCGCAACCTGTGCTGTCAAAGCGGCTCAGCAACAGGAAGATCCCCATGCTTGATTTAAGTTGGCCTGAGCTTTTTTTCGTAGCGGTTTTAGCCCTGGTGATCATTGGACCAAAAGATTTGCCCGAACTGTTTCAGCTGTTTACCAAATTAGTCAGCAAACTTCGTCGCATGTATGGCGATATACAAGGCAGCATGGCCCAGCTACAAAAAGAGGTAAATATTGTCTCGGGCAAAGCCCAACCCGGTGACGACAGTTGGCGCGATTTTTTGCCTCCAGAAGTACGTGGATTGCCCAAAGATTTTGTGCCCGGCTCCCTCTCTGCCGATGAGCACAAAGCCCGACGCCAACGCATTGAATTAGCGCGCCAACAAGCCACGTCTCAAAATACGACAGCGAGTGACACCCCAATTGAGGAAAAAGACAATGGCTAGTGTCTCGGTGAACGATTCAAAAGCGCCCCTCCTTACCCACCTTGTGGAATTGCGCAGCCGGCTACTTTATTGTCTGGCCTTTTTTCTCTGCGTTTTTGGTGTGTCGTATTATTTCTCGGTAGAAATTTATCAGTTTTTGCAACAACCTTTAGCTGCTCAATTTGACGGTACCGGGCAACGCCGCATGATCTACACCGGCTTACAGGAAGCCTTTTTTACCTATATGAAAGTGGCGTTTTTTAGCGCCTTGTTTTTCTCTATTCCGTTAATGCTGATCCAAGTATGGCGTTTCTTGTCTCCAGGTATGTATCAACACGAAAAAAAGGGCATGTTACCGCTATTTTTAATGACCCCTGTGCTGTTTGTAACTGGTGCGGCACTGGCTTTTTACCTTGTAATGCCTGCAGCATGGGAATTTTTTATTAGCTTTGAAACTGCCGGTAGTGACGACGCTATTCGAGTAGAGCTGGAAGCCAAGGTGAGTGAATATTTGTCCTTGGTCATTAAGCTTATACTTGCCTTTGGTCTATGTTTCGAGCTGCCGGTATTTTTACTGGTATTGGCAAAAGCCAAATTGATCACCGCACAGACACTCCGTCACTATCGCCGTCATGCCATTGTGATCATTTTTCTGTTAGCCGCCTTTATTACCCCACCCGACCTTATCTCCCAAATAGCCCTTGGTACACCCATTATCTTGCTCTACGAGCTCTCGGTTCTGCTAGTGGCCATGGGTGAAAGAAAGACAAGCCGTCATGACTCCACCACGTCTGAATCGATAAGTTAGTAATAAAGTTGTATTAAATATGTCAAAAATTTAGCGCAAGACCGTCATTTTTCCGCCGTACTGTAATAGTCAGCAACACCACGAGGAGCGGTATCCGTGATAAACGGGATTCCTGGCATGAAATCACCAGACATTTTGTATAGGTAAATAAAAATGACACAAAACACATCAAAGCGTATATCCAACCAGCCCGAAGTCAATCGCCGGGATTTTGTAAAAGGCGGCTCTGTGGTTGCAGCAAGCACGGCACTTGCGTCCTTGTCGTCAAAAGCGGCTACCCTTCCCTTCTCTTCCAGCTATGGCGAGCTTACAGTAAAGAATGACAACACCACAGGCTTACCTTTACTGGCACTACCTGAAGGGTTTGAGTACAGCTCCTACGGTTGGACAGGTCAAATTCAGTCAGACACGACCATTACACCTACGGATCACGATGGAATGGCTGTGGCCGCGGTAAAACAAAACATTATTTGTCTTGTGCGTAACCACGAACTCAGTGAGGGCGAAGGGACTAAATGTGACCCCATTAGTGGCAATGGTATCTACAACCCTGATCAATACGGCGGTACCACCAGTATCTTGTTTGATGTTGTAAACGGGCGCTTTTTGTCTTCTTACAACAGCCTGGGTGGCACCATAAGAAACTGTGCAGGTGGTGCCACACCTTGGGGAACTTGGTTGTCGTGCGAGGAAACTTATCAGTCAACAGGCGGCTTTGATCATGGTTACGTGTTTGAAGTACCAGGGTTTGGTATTTCTGATGGCGAGCCAATTCGGGATATGGGCCGTTTCTCTCATGAGGCCGTCGCCGTTGACCCTGCCACCGGCTTTGTTTACGAGACCGAAGATGCCGGTGAATCTTGTTTCTACAAATACGAGCCAACTGGCGAATGGGGCGATCTGAAATCCGGTGGCCGTCTGTATGCCATGGTATTAGACGGTACAAGTCGTGTGGATTTGCGCGGTGGCTTAGTAGAAGGCACTACCTGGGATGTTACCTGGCAGGAAGTGTTAGAACCCGAAGCCTTTACTGACCGCTGCTTTGACCAAGCCTCTAACGCCGCCATTATCGAGCGTGGCGAAGGTTGTTGGTACGATGATGGAAAAATCTATTTTGTCTCCACCTCGGGTGGCGCTGCCAATTTAGGCCAGATTTTCTGTTTTGACCCCCGCGCTCAACAACTGACGGTGATGTTTGAATCAACCAGCAGCCTTGATGTAGACGGCCCAGACAATATTGCAATTTCACCTCGCGGCAGCATCTTGATGTGTGAAGACGGTAGCTCGAATCCAAAACGCTTGGTAGGCCTCACCCAGTCCGGTGACACCTTTACCTTTTGTGAAAACCGCATCGAGCTTGATCAAGGCGACTTACAAACCATCGACAGCATATACCCGGGTGTTCTGGAAAACTTTTACGACTCTGTAGGTAGCTCTACTGACGGTTCAGAGCGCGCAAGCTTCACCAGCCGAGAGTGGTGTGGCGCCTGTTTTTACGGCCGTTGGTTGTTTGTCAACGTGCAATCGCCAGGTGTGACATTCGCCATTACCGGCCCGTGGGAAGACGGCGCACTATAAACAAAGACGGAGCCGGTACCGGCTCCCCTATTTAACACCTTATGGAAATAACAACGATGAAATACGTTCTATTTATTGCGGCTTTGTTCGTCGCATCAAGCGCCAATGCAGATATTTTTACTTTAGATTTAACCAGCGATAACAGCGGTGTGGTGTCGTCTAGCGACGGTTGGTTAGCAGAAAACACCGATGCTATAGATTTCTATACGTTCGAATTAACCACTGATACTGATATTGCCTTTTCCGTGTCTGCATTAACCTCCATTGGTCTAAGCCTGTATCAAGGTGACCTTACCAGCGATCCGTCCTTTCTGTTTAGTAACAGCAGCGATTTTATCGACTTTATGGGTAACACCTACACTTACCTAACGGGCACCAGTTCCTACTTCCCTAATGCAGGTGATAATACACTGTCTAGCGTTCTATTAAGCGCTGGCCTGTATACCTTGGCCTTAGGTGGCAATGAAGGTTTTGACTTTGGCAGTGTTGAATACGTGCTGACAAGCACAATTACCGGCACCCAAGTACCTGAGCCCTCATCTTATGCGTTAATACTGATGATGCTCACCACCATGGCTTGGCAATTTCGCAGCGCGAAAAAATAATCTGAATGGCGGGCTTGGCCTGCCGTTTTGCTTATCCCTTTATCAAAACCACCAAGGGTGGCTGAAATCGACAAATTCCGGGGCGATTTCCGCATTATAAGGCGGTGCAAATCCACGCCAGAAGACCCCTGCAAAACCCTCTTCTTTTATCACTAACTTCCCTTGTTCGGCATACGCTTTAAACAAGGCATTATAGGCAGCAATGGGAAACTGTGGGGTATTAGAGCGAAACACAACTGCGCCGCCATATTGCTCATACAACGCCTTGTTAATTTGCCATAATTTTACTTGTTCTTCCGCCACAACTTGCGGCTCTCGCTTTTGTGCTTGAGGCGTCGTGGATAACAAGGCATCCATGTCTTCATTCTTGTCATCTTGTTTGGCTACCGGTTTCTCAGGTACGTGTGAAGTCGCTTTAAGGCTATCGCCAAACACTTCCATAAAACGGGCAATTAACACAGGATCAGGCTCAATATGATGCGTTTTAGCATAGTCATCTAAAACGCCTTTGATAATTAAATCAGACAATTTTGCATACTTAAAATGGGCAACAGCCATTTCTTTTGATACGCCAAGTGTGCGAGCCACCATATTTAATTGATCTGCTGACGGCGTTACAGCACTTCCATAGATAGGCTTGCCCAACAGCAAAACCACCACATTTTCTTCGGCACGCACACTGACCGATAGTACCCCAAGACAAACAAAACATAAAAAAACACGAAGAAACCGATGAACGGGGAACAACATGAACGCTCCTTATTATTTTCCGCTTAGCTTTACTAAGCTATCAGTCTAATAGCGTATGTACACAGATTAACGGCCAATATCAAATTATCTTCTCGTAATTTATTGTAACCATGTACTACGAAGATGCACGAATTCTGGGTCAAATGGTGGTTTAACAGGACAAGAAATAAAAGAAAACAGAATGGACGACGGAAAGGAACCGCAAGAAGCAAATAATAAGAGTGATGTGAAGAGATAAAAAACGGCGGCTAATGCCACCGCTTTTCGGAAATCAGATAGCCTGTACGTTGGCAGCCTGAAGGCCTTTTTGACCTTGCTCGACTTCGAACTCAACTCGCTGACCTTCGTTCAGGGTTTTATACCCTTCAGAAACGATAGCACGAAAATGTACGAATACATCCTTATCGCCGCTATCCTGAGTCAGGAATCCATAACCTTTATCTGCGTTAAACCATTTAACGGTGCCTGTAACTTTAGACATGTAGACCTCAAAAACTTTCTATAAAACTGCGCACGAGGCGCTTTACTCGTGATCTATTTATGACGGGAAATTTGGGTCTTACATGGGATAGTGAAACAACCTACTACAATTACAAGCGTAACCAGAGCGTTTAACATCACGATAGAAACAAATTTATCTCGTCTTAAAAGACCGTTGGCAATACAGCCAAATTCACTATAACAGCTAGGAAAAAAAATGATACAAAAATTCACCTAACAAAAGAAAAATATCATATTGGTGTTACGAAACTGTCAGCAATACGTTACCCATTGCTATTTAGGATGACTGTGCCGCCACCCTCTTAACCAGCATCCTACCCCCACTACCACACTGGCCACAGGTAAGGTCCAATGCAAGCTGTACACTGGTAATATTGCCCCCACTACAACAAAGGTCGCGCCAACCACAACCCAGTGATTAGCCTTTGCCGTTTCCAGTTGTAAACGGGCCAACTCCTGTTGCCCTCGAGACATTTGGATAGGCAGCCCTTTCATTTGTTTGAGGCTGTCATAGAGCAAATCAGGAATATCCGGCAGTTTTTCCGACCAATAAGGCAGGTTGTCTTTTACTTTGTTAAACATGGATTTAACGCCAATCTGCTCTTTCATCCAGTTTTCAAGGAAGGGCTTGGCGGTTTGCCATAAATCTAACTGGGGGTATAACTGTCGACCTAAGCCTTCGATATATAATAAGGTTTTTTGCAGCAGAACCAGTTGTGGCTGCACCACCATATTAAAACGGCGTGCCGTATTAAACAGCTGTAACAACACATTACCGAAGGAAATCTCTGCCAGCGGCTTTTGAAATATAGGCTCACAAACCGTACGAATGGCCATTTCAAATTCGTCGATATTGGTGTCACCCGGTACCCACCCTGAGTCGGCATGAAGCTGGGCAACCTTGCGATAATCCCGATTAAAAAAAGCGATGAAATTCTCTGCAAGATAACGTTTATCGTCCTGATTAAGGG
>NZ_JBAHZB010000159.1:0-5892 GCF_036697315.1 Alteromonas sp. 14N.309.X.WAT.G.H12 | reverse complement strand
GCTCCCAATTTAAGAAAAAGGCCACTCAAATGAGTGGCCTTTTTTGCGTTTGGGGCAAGGTGGGATCTAATCCTTAGGGCAGGTGTAGCGGGATCCCAAAACTGGACAACTTATTCTTATTCAGGAATGAACATTCGCCATTCAGCGTTTTTTCTGTTTACAGTATTCATGTTCATGATGTAACCAAATTGTAAATATAGGTTATAGTATTATGAAATGAGAAATGAGAAATGAATAATGGCTGATATGATTAAAGCATTTGTGTTGGGAATTATTACGTTTATCGGTACCTATGGTTTGGCGTATATGGGGTTCTCAGGGCTTCCCCTATCAGGACTGGTAGGAGCAATGGTTTTTGTGATAGCGGTGATATTAATTGCGTCGAAGCAATCAGTGCGAACGCCCACCGTAGTAGACCCTAGCCAAGCAGAAAATCATAAATCAGACGCCAGTACCATCAATAAATCGGCCACTCGTATTGCCATTGGCGGAGCCAATGTTTCCTTTTTTCTCGACAAATTAGCCGATGTTTTTCATCAGCAAACTGACAACGTTCAAGAAATCGCCCAACGCATAAAGCAACTTGAAGACGGCAATGAACAACTGGTTAGGCTTTCCGGGGATGCCCAGTCTAAAATTCAGGAGTCCGACCAAAAAGCCCATCGCTGTAAAGAAGCGTTAGCAGAACTTATGACGCAGCAACAGCAACTTAAAAAGGAAATCGACGCCGCCACGGAAATGCTGGGGTCGTTACGCCACAATGCCGATGCCATAAGCGGGATCACCACCACCATAAATCAATTGGCAGACCAAACCAACATGTTAGCACTAAATGCAGCCATTGAAGCCGCCCGTGCCGGTGAACAGGGGCGGGGGTTCGCCGTTGTGGCAGATGAAGTGCGGGATTTAGCGCAGAAAACGGCCAGCGCTACCCAGGGGATCGATAAGGTTTTGGGTAAGATCAATCAATACAGTCGACGTTCAGTGGATTCCATTTCTAATGTATCGTCAGCCAGTGAAGGTATGTCCAGTGCCGTGGTGGAAGTATCCTCCCTTATCGAAGAAACCAGCAGTATTTCATCTATTGCGGCAAATGCCATGAAGCAGGTGAATTATACCGTTGAACAACACCAAGAAGCGAATCAAGGGATTAGCGTCAACGCCGTGCAATTACATCAAAATACCCAGCACCTTGAAGGTGATTTAAAAGACGTCGCCGAAAAAGCGTTTTCGCTCAGTTGTGAGACAGAAAATATATTCAGGGCGCTTCAGCAATTTGCCATCGAAGATAGAAATACCCATGTACTTAGCGCTGCCATTCAAGGGGCCAAAGCGATTGGCGCTTTGTTTGAATCGGCCATTACCGAAGGGGCTATTAGTGAAAGGGATTTATTTAACTTTGCGTATACACCCATACCCAACACGCGGCCACAGAAATACACCAGTGCCTTTGATCAGTTTACTGATGCCCAACTACCGGTGATTCAAGAGCCTATTCTAGCACGCCATTCGTATGTCATTTATGCCGGTGCGGTGGATAAAAATGGTTACTTTCCTACTCACAACCTAAAATTCAGTAAACCCTTAACGGGAAATTATGATATTGATTTAGCCAACAGCAGAACCAAAAGAATATTTGATGATGTCACGGGCAAGCGATGTGCTCAAAATACAGAAAGCTTTTTACTGCAAACCTATAAACGAGATACGGGGCAGATCATGCATGATTTGTCTGTTCCCATTTATGTTAACGGGCGTCATTGGGGTGGTTTTCGTATCGGCTATGAAGCAGATGAAAATTTGTTGTAACTAAAAAAACACATTAGCACTGTCATTCATGTGACGTTTCGATTACCATTTATTCCCATTTTTTACTTAGTAATTTCAGGTATTGATTATGGCTGATCATGGCGAGTTTAAAGAAGTGTTTAATTGGTGGTATTTTCTAGCGTGCGTTGTTACGTTAGTTGCATTTCCTCTGATGCATGTCATTGCTGGCTGGTTCACTTTTTGGCTGTAATCTAAGGCAAAAAAGTGACTGCTGAATATATAAAATCTGTCGTAAAATCCGTTCCCGATTACCCTAAGCCGGGTATTATTTTTCGTGATGTCACCAGTGTACTGGAAGATCACAAAGCGTTTTCTGCTTGTATTTCTCTATTGGTAGAAAAATATCAGGGAATGGGATTTGATAAAGTCGCCGGTACAGAAGCCCGAGGCTTTCTTTTTGGTGCGCCATTGGCCATTGAATTAGGCTTGGGCTTTGTACCTGTACGTAAACCCAATAAGTTACCTCGCGAAGTGGTGAGTGAAACCTATGAGCTAGAGTACGGTATGGACACCTTGGAAATCCATCGGGATGCCATTGAACCAGGAGATCGTGTATTGCTTATCGATGATCTGCTGGCTACAGGTGGAACCATTGATGCCTCTGCGAAACTTATCCGCTCGTTAGGGGGCATTGTTGAACATGCGGGTTTTGTTATCGGATTACCTGATTTAGGTGGTTACGAGAAGCTTGCTGCCGTCAATGTAGAGTGTTTTTCTATCTGTGAATTTGATGGTGAATAGTAAAACGGGATCCCTATGAGTTATCAGGTACTCGCCAGAAAGTGGCGGCCTCGAATTTTCAGTGAACTGGTTGGTCAGGAACACGTAGTGACTGCCATTGCCAATGCACTCGATAATGACCGCTTGCATCACGCTTACCTGTTTACCGGAACTCGAGGTGTGGGTAAAACCACGATTGCGCGTATTTTTTCAAAAAGCTTAAACTGCGAGGAAGGGCAAAGTGCCACGCCTTGCGGTAAGTGCTATACCTGTACCGAGATTGAGCAGGGCAATTATGTTGATTTGCTCGAAATTGACGCAGCTTCCCGTACCAAGGTGGAAGATACCCGTGAGCTTCTTGATAATGTGCAGTACAAGCCTACGCGAGGGCGTTATAAAGTGTACCTTATCGATGAGGTGCACATGTTGTCTAAGCACAGCTTTAATGCCTTGCTTAAAACACTGGAAGAACCTCCTCCCCACGTAAAATTTTTGCTGGCGACCACGGATCCACAAAAGCTGCCCATCACCATTTTATCGCGCTGTTTGCAGTTCAATTTAAAAGCGTTGTCGCGAGAACAAATATCGGGGCAGCTGATCCATATTTTAAACGAAGAAGAGATTTCCTTCGAGCAGCCAGCCATTGCCTTGCTCGCCAGAGCGGCGCAAGGCAGTATGCGTGATGCGTTAAGTCTCACGGATCAGGCCATTGCCCAAGGTGACAATCAGGTGCTATCGGCAGTGGTTACCGATATGCTGGGGTTAATGGATCGCCATCACATACTAAAATTACTCTTCAGTGTGGTAAAAAAGCAGCCTAAGGGCATGATGGCTATTGTGGATAGAATGGCAGAACAGTCTCCTGACTACAGTCAGGTGCTTGCGGAACTGTCCAGTTTATTACATCAGGTGGCGCTGACCCAGTGGATCCCCGATGTCTGCAAATTAGAAACCACATCGGCCAAAGCCATTTACCAGCTAGCTAAAACAATTTCTGCCGAACAGGTACAGCTTTATTATCAAATTGTCCTCCAAGGTAGAAAAGACTTGCCTTATGCGTTAGACGGTCGTTCTGGGTTAGAAATGACATTGTTACGAATGATGTCCTTTGCCCCCGTCCCCAGTTCTGACGATGACCTATCGTTAATTCAAAAAGGCGCGGGACAAGGGCATCATTTGCCTGAGCCCACGGATGTGCAGGACGGCGAATCAGCATCTAAACCATCGGCGGTATCCATAGAGCCTCAAGCTGAATACAGTGAGTATGAAGATGATACTAACCCTGTTATTGACGAGCTGAACGCGCAACAAGCCGATCTTGAGCATCATGCAGAACAATACCGGCAAGACGCTGGGCGTTCTGAGCCAACACAACCGATTACTGAGGTTGAGGCGGATAATGTAGAGGATCCCCCTGCGGCACAGACCACGCCTTTGGGTACAGCAACAAACACAACGTCAATCGAACACATGCTTGCGTTGCGGCAACAATTAAAAAAAGGCCGCACGGAGGCTGATGAATCACCGCAAAAAAAGCACAGTAATACGGACGAGAGCCCCTCTGAACGGATAATGCGTTTAAGTCAGTCTGACAAAAGCGTGGCCATTAATCATCATCAGAAAGCTCAACCGGATGCAGCACAAGTGCCTACCGTGGACGCACAGACGCTGGTAACACCCCAAGAGGATAGGGCCGCCCCTCCGCCTTGGGTGTTGGAAGATATCGCCACTGAGCCGGCCTCACAGAGTCCTGAGCCGACATTGGCAAGGCCCGCGGAAATAGAAACGCCGGCTGACCAAGAGGGCGCGGTTACGGTGAATAACGAGGCCAGTGATGCCATGAAGTTACCGTCTTTGGATGGTGATAAGCTACATGAATCATTGACACCGTACTTGCCGAACGGGGAAAAATTGTTGCGTGGGCGACAAATTGACGATTGGAGTCATCTTGTTGCTCGCTTAGGGTTGGTTGGATTAACCAAACAAATCGTGCTGAATTCAGCATTTTCAAAAGTTAACCAAAAAGTCACCCTTGAATTAGACCGCACTCAAGACCATCTATTAAATGACAGTGCGGTGGCGCAACTTAAGCAAGCGCTATCCGAGGCCTTAGAAGAAGACATTGAATTGGATATTGTACTGGGTGAGCCGGTACAAACACCGCTGACACTTCAGGCCAGAATAGATGCTATGCGGCAAGAGCATGCTCGCGGCGTTGTTCGTTCAGATGAAACATTCACTTTATTGTGTGAAAGCTTTTCAGCAACGGTGTTAGAAGATACCATTCGTCCCCGTGAGTAACATATTAATTTTTAATACAGAGAGAGTCGACCATGTTTAAAGGTGGAATGGGTAATATCATGAAGCAAGCGCAGCAAATGCAAGAGCGCATGCAAAAGACCCAGGAAGAACTGGCCAAATTGGAAGTGACAGGTGAAGCAGGTGCTGGCATGGTGAAAGTTACCATGACCTGTAACCATAATGTTCGTCGCGTAGAGATTGATGAATCGCTAATGGACGATGACAAAGACATGATTGAGGATCTGGTCGCTGCAGCCTGCAATGATGCGGTGCGCCGTGTACAAGAAATGTCAAAGGAAAAAATGGGCGAAGTGACCGGTGGTATGCCATTACCGCCAGGCTTTAAAATGCCCTTCTAACGACTGCTTTATGTCTTTACTGGCATTTATCCCCCATCAACGAGATTGGCTGATAGGATAAAGAGCAAAAGATAAACGAAAAAAAAGCGCTAGTGTTTAACTAGCGCTTTTTTGTTTGCTTGTTGACTATAAACAACCCGGGAAGTCTTTGGCTGGGTCGGTTTCTCGCGCCTTGATGGCATCGTCAACGGTTAATCCTAATGCCCGTGCGACACCTTCTCCATACGCGGGATCGCAACGGGTACAGTTACGAATATGACGGTATTGAATAAAGTCGAGTGCGCCACCGATTTGCGCGGCAGTGTTATCGAACAGCACTTGTTTTTGCTCATCGGTCATTAAGTTGAATAATGCCCGTGGTTGGCTAAAGTAATCGTCATCGTCCTCACGAAAATCATAGCGCATTGCATCGCCATTAATTTTAAGAGGAGGCTCAGCAAACTGGGGTTGTTGCTGCCACTGACTAAAACTATTGGGTTCATAGTGAGGTCTGCCGCCATAGTTGCCATCAACACGACCGAGGCCATCACGGGCGTTGCTGTTTACGGGGCAACGGGGTTTGTTTACCGGAATTTGGTTAAAGTTCACACCCACGCGATAGCGATGGGCATCGGCGTAGTTGACCAGTCGGGCTTGGAGCATTTTATCGGGTGACGCGCCAATTCCCGGTACTAGATTACTT
>NZ_JBAHZB010000158.1:0-5914 GCF_036697315.1 Alteromonas sp. 14N.309.X.WAT.G.H12 | reverse complement strand
ACGCCAAGTTGCTCGATACTTTTTAATTGCAGTTCATTTTCTGCTTCCAAATCCGATTTTTTCTGATTTACCTCTCGGAGTACATTCTCTTCATGTGACTTGCGTAGTGCATCGATTACCCATTCTTCTATAAAGTCACCACTTTCTGTTTGGTAGGGTTGAGTTAGCTCTTTCGGAAACTCTTTCAATGGGCTGACCGTATTATTAATTACATTAAGTTCGAACAAATTATCTCGTTTTGTTCGTTCACTTAGTGGAGCCAACTCCGCTTCAAATAGAACCCAACTTCCCGCTTTAACACCAACTTCTCTCAAGTCTTTGGGTATAGAGCCCATGAATATGGTGTGACGGGTTTTGTCATTTGCTTCAGGATATTTGAGCAACCGACCGTTTTTGGGATTGCGGATTTCGTTAACAATATAAAAAGAATTACCTTCCCTAATCGAAATTTGCTCAACTTTACCAATTACTATCAGCTTGGAATGCTCAGGGTATTCCCATACCCGTCTTAGCTCTTCTAAGAGCTCTTCATCTGTTCTCAAAACAAACCTTTTTAATTCTCAAATTTATCTCTATCTCTAAACGACTATAGTTCTACTGTTGCTTTTCAAGTCTAAAACTGACTTGATAGCGGTAAAAATCGATATTATTTGTTACGCTGAGTGCGCGTTTGATTCTGATATCGTCCTCCAGAGCAATGATGATCCCTTTAACAGTTTGTCCTTGCTCGCAAAGCTCGTCTTTGACATACCCCATATACCGTTGTATTTGCCCTACTACATTGTCGCTGGCACGGCCTCTTTTTAGTTCGACCACCAATAAAGTCTTTTTATCTTTGCTTATTGCCAGAATATCGATAGGTCCGGTATCAGACTGATATTGTTGCCCGACAATTTCTCCCTCATCGGTATAGATATCAAACTCTCTTCCTAAGTCAGTTGAAGCCCAATTAGCCACCAGAAAGTCTTCCAAATGTTTTTCTAACGCAAATACAGATGGGTCTTCTACCGTCGCATCTGAATGAGTCAGTGCTGGCGGCGCTTTCCCCTCCAGCAGAGCTTCCAACTCTTCAGCGTATTTTGTGATATTAGAAACTGTACCTACAGAACCTGTAGAGTTTTTAAGCGGCTTAGACATTTCTTCACGTGCCACACCCTTGCCATACCACTTAACTAATCTGCGATGCGGGAGTACTTCATTAGATCGATAAACATACTCAGAGGTCACTTCGCCCACGAAGTATATGCCTTGTCCGTTGGGACAAAAGACAATATCACCAACGTTAATACCCTTACATATGGTGTGCATCATGCCGCACGCTAGGCCTGCAGAGACTTTAGACTTATCAGGGTTAGACTCTAGATAGATGGGTATCATGTCATGATTAAACTCTCGCCAATTTTCAGGAAGTTTATCGGTGAGGTCGATATTATCTAACCAATCACAACCAATGAAGCCGTGCTCAAAACAGGTTTGAGCGTGCATACTGCCTTTACCAGCAATAATTCGAAAATAGCTTTTTGTCGGTGTCATTGTTAACCTCTTAGTTCAATTCTTTGTTAACAAAACAATCATTGGGTACAAAGATCCAGCCTTCAGCCTCTGGCGCATCTTGTTCTGGATGCCATAAAAGCTCGGGGAGTTGCTGGAAAGTCCAACCTATTAACGCACAAATGTGTGCATCAAGATGGTCTTGATGGAGTGCTTTACCGTTTACCATAGTTGGTTTGCTAGCGTTTTTTTTCGCTAAAGGCCATTGAGCCCTATTTTGCAGGTCTGTGATATGTCTCGATTGTTTGCAAGGAGAGGGATACGCTTCAATAGCCGTAATATTTTGATGTCGCCATACGCCAGTAGACATCTTTTCAGGTATAAACTTTGCCAATAAATGCATGCCTTTGGTTGCTTGAGCGCCAATCATATCTTTCACGGCAGATAACGGTTTAAAGCCACGATCGGCGAGCAGCCGTTCACAGTACCGGAACAAATATGGGTTTTGATGGCTTGCAACATGGGTATTACTTACTACGCCATTGAGTAAATTACGAAAGCTGTTACTGAAGGCTAATGGCGTATCAATTGCCAGCACAATTTGTTGTTGCAGGTAATCCAGTTCGCATAAGTCAAACACGCCGCTTAAAAATGCCTGTTGATTGTCCGACTCATTAATAAGGTGTGCCAGATTCCCGCGCCAAGGAAAGCCGAGTATATAGCCCTGACTGTCCAGCATAACCAATGCATCGCGACTAGTACTGTTTTTATCGCAGTTCCAGCCGCCAACATCCCATCCTACGTAAACGATGTCTGACATATTTCTTTCGTCCCTGCTGATATTTCCTAACTACTTCAACTGTCAGTAGAAGACAGTAATAACTCAATCATTTCTTCGCCATGTTTCTGTATTTGTTCTTTACCCCAACTTTTTTCATCGACAGTCATTTCCATCATCTTGTACAGCTTTAAGCTCTCTATTTTCTCTTTCTTTAGGAGCATTTCTAAGTATTCTCTTTTTTCCGCAGGCGGCATGTTACTGAGGCGAGTGTTTTTGCCATGACTAATTAAACAAAGGTTTCCAAATTGATGTAGGTCACCCTCTGGCAGTTTGTCAAAATTCCCCATAGGGTGCTGCGGATAGAAGTGTTCTATAGAGCTTCTAAAGGTAAACTCAAACTCTTGAATTTTTTTATTTTTACTGCCCTTTCCTTTTATCCAAAGGAGGTAATCCAAATAGTTAAACACGAAGATATTCCGAATATTACGATAAGTTAGCTTACTCTCATCGACATCTTCATATTCTACGTTTTCGGGAGTATAGGAATGTTTATATCTAAAAATAATATCGGCATAATTTTCACCATTACCTTTAGTTAAAAAAAGATCAAATAGGTATCTTTTGGCTAGGTTATTTAGGTATTGGAGATAATTCTCAGCGTCAACTTCTTTCTGACCAGACAGGTAGTAAAGAACCGCTGTTAACCAATGTTTGTAAGCCAAAGTTGGTGTAGAAACGTGAAATGCAGAGAGCAACATTAGAATATCTCTGTTTACGCTATCAAAACTATTATCATTAGAATCAAAAGTATTGATGAAGCTCACACTCTTCTTATTATAATATTTTAGCTTTTTTAAACTCCATCCATCGTTTGCTGTAGACAATTCGCGTTTAATTACAAATTGGTCAAATAAATATCTGCATTTCAATATACAATGAACAAACCCCATAACCGCTTGCTCGGGCTTTGCAAAAGCGTCTAGCAACTTATTTTGAAAGGTCTTTATTAAGTTTTTATCGTCCAGCGATATGTCTGAGCCTTTCTCATCAGATGATAAACCCTGTTCCTCGCCTCTATCGTACCAGTCTTCTCCACAGTAGACGCGAAGTACATGTAGTAAGAAGTTAGAAAAGTTTATAACACTACTGAATCTGTCTTCTTCTAACTTATCAGCTTCATCTTTTAAAAAGGAATTATCTGATTGAGATCTGTTGTCTAATATTTCAGAGATAGATAATCTTGTAGCAATTTTATCATCAGTATCAAGTGCGTCAGACAGCGCATTAAAATTGTCTACTGTAAACCGTCCCCAATCGTTTTTACCAAATATTTTATGCCTTTCAGCAACGGTAAATTCATATTGAACGTACCGCTCCATATTAGCGCAGGCCTCCCACACTCGATTAAGCGTATATAACGCTTTCTCTCGTTTAGCGCCTCGAAGCTTACTCTGAAGTACTGACATCAATTCAGCTTTTAATACTTCATGCTTTTCGAGTTGCTCTCCCCTGCTGTTCATGATTTCAAAGTAATGATTTAAATCAGTATCATCAGGCACTTCCACCTGCATAATCTTTACGTGATTAAGTAGGTAATTGGCAAACTCCGTTATTTTTACGTTCCCTAGCTCCGCCAGTGCTTTTAAACATAGGTCATAACCCGAAACCAAATCTTCGTTAAACTCATTCTTTTCGTCAGATTGAAGTTTTTTTAAAGGCAGTCCTTCACTGATTGCTGTAAAAGTTGCTTGAGATTTATAACGGCTTTCAAAGTTAATATTAGGCGACTTATACCACGTCGTTACTTTTCTAGACGTCTTAGTCTGCTTGTATTCAACAGCTTGGTTTTTGATAGCAGATATCAATAATGACAAGGTGGTAAAACGCTGTTGACCATCAATTACTTCTAAATGTCCATCTTCTCGCCTATAAACGATTAATGTTCCTATGTAGTAATTATTAGCTGTCATAGAGTCTGCAATATCTCGAACCAATTGAGTGATTTGGCCCTCACCCCAAGAGTAATTTCTCTGATACATTGGAACGAGATAATTATTGCCGCTACCCAGTAGGCCTTGAACTGAAAACTCTTTTACTTCGTTTGTGTTACTCATAATAGCCCATTCCTTCAAACAGAATTACAAGTGGGTCATACACTTTTGCGCTCACCGCGGACTGGTTT
This sequence comes from Alteromonas sp. 14N.309.X.WAT.G.H12, assembly GCF_036697315.1. NCBI lineage: Bacteria > Pseudomonadati > Pseudomonadota > Gammaproteobacteria > Alteromonadales > Alteromonadaceae > Alteromonas > Alteromonas sp. 14N.309.X.WAT.G.H12. Next base: position 1,460 of record NZ_JBAHZB010000158.1, on the reverse strand, counting down.
TTGTTGCCTCTGTTTTTGCCCGAGTTATTGCGATTTAATTCATCATTTAACATTGGTAGTCGAAGCGCCATTAACTGGGAAGGGTGTATGGGTTGCGATATGAGCTTAAAAACATTCAACTCTTCAACTACGTATTTATCAACTGAGGAAAGTTGTAACACTTGCCTTTGGATACGTAACGAATACGCCCAGATAAACAGCTTCTCGATAGCTCGCGATAAATCTGTTACTCCAAACTTATCCCAATAAAATATAAGGGCACAGTCAAATAACTCCCTGATATAAATATCACCTGTGCGCCGTTTGTTTTTATATAAAGCTGAAGAATTAAGTGTTTGTAATATCTTATGAGCATCTTCACTTAGTTGAACACCAAGAAAGGCATCACTTGATTCATATTCATTACTTATTAATGCCTCAATCTGTTTTTGATAGTGTGCGACCATCTCAAAAAATCGACGGCCATTAACAATTGGCTGGTCTAACCCAAAGGGGTACTTTTGGTATTGTCCATCGACTTTCCGTTGATATTGCTGGTTGAATTCGTCTGTGTAATGGTGTGCTATTTTAAGACTTGTTGTATAAGGAAATGCATCACCCATGTAGAGGTTTACCCCCTTAAACACATCTACTTGGTCCTTTCCAAAATAAAGCGCTCGCTCGCCACTTGCCCAACGCCTTATCCGATAGAGGTAATCTGCAAATAATTTTTCCAAAGTCTTACTTTTCAGGCTCTCCCAGTCTGCAACTGACTGAGCTTTCAAGTGTTGTTCCGGTATACCAAACTCTCGTAAATGATATGCTTTTAAGAGGTCATGAGGAGACAAGTCCTTTCCTCTAGCATTCTGAGAATCAAAAAATTGAAATGCTTCGGAAACGTTTTCCAGCGTGAAGGTCACCACTTGGCACTTATTTAGAAGGAAGTCGATATGTGCTTCGGTAAAGTCTGGCCTGCCGACTATTCTTTTAATTTCCAGAAAATTCGCCCGCAGATTTGCCTTACTGATATCACTAGAAAAAGTCTGATCATTTAACAAATGCTCTACTGGGCTACTAAGTCGCTGAACCTGCTCTTTTAACAATCCTCGGTCAATTTTACTCAAGCGCTTTTCAATTATTGCCCATACGGCAAGTAACAAAGTCAGCGTGCGCTGCTGTCCATCAACGATATTTAACTCCCCTTTTTCCTCGTCAGAATGAAAGACGATAGTGCCAAGGCGGTAGGCAGTTTTATCTCTGTGGGTGTCGATATCGTGAAATAACTGAACCACGTTTTTCAGCGTCCATCTATATGGTCGCTGATAGTCGGGAATGGTCAGTGACTTGGTAGCAAGCAAATCGGCTACCGAAATGATGTCTTTTTTTAATTCACTCATTAACAACGTAAGCGATCATTTTAGACCGTTCTTCAATTCTTAAACCAAGCCTTTAAAATTAAATCATTGATAAAAACAGGAGAA
>NZ_JBAHZB010000157.1:0-5951 GCF_036697315.1 Alteromonas sp. 14N.309.X.WAT.G.H12 | reverse complement strand
TTTTTTACGCAATGTGTTGACCTTTGGCTTTTATTTGCACTAATAATAAGTATGTATGGGAAGTTAAGGGAAAAAACGTGAACAAACGTCAGTTCCAACGCGTGGACTTAAATGTAGCAGGCCAACTTGGTCATCAAGGGATCGCCATTCCCATTGTAATTAAAGATGTGTCGTTGCAAGGGTTACGCCTGTGTGCGGCAGATCAGGATTTAAACGCGCTGCCTTTTGACAGCCACGCGCCCTACACGGTGAAGTTTAAAACCAACGAAGACAGCCCTCAAATTGTGCTTTTTCTCCAACAATTATATCGCCAGACCCAAGCCGGCTCGGCGAATGTGGATATTGGTTGTAAGTTAGATCACATCGACGTAGAAAGCCTGGCTGGCTTACGTCGGTTAATCACCATGAACAGCAACGACAATGCCATTGCTGAAAAAGATTTAAATGCCCTTATTGATGCCATTTATGGCAATGCATCTAGCGCTTCAGAAAGTTGAACCACCGGTACCACTTCGATGCCGGCAATGGGGTGTTTGGGGGCGTTTGCTCGGGGTACAATTGCACGCTTAAAGCCATGTTTCGCCGCTTCTGTTATTCGCTCCGTACCATTGGGTACAGGACGTATTTCACCGGCCAACCCCACTTCACCAAATACAATTAGATCTTTAGGTAATGCCCGATTACGAAAACTACTCACCATGGCGAGCAGCAACGCTAAATCGGCGCTGGTTTCCGCTATTTTAACGCCACCTACCGCGTTCACAAAAACGTCCTGATCATTCATTTGCACGTTTCCGTGACGGTGCAGTACCGCCAGTAACATGGCCAGTCTATTTTGTTCTAGGCCTACGGCAACGCGACGAGGATTGGCCATTTGTGAATAATCTACCAGGGCTTGAATTTCCACCAGTAAGGGGCGCGTCCCTTCCCACACCACCATCACGCTAGAGCCCGGTGCCTGAGTATCGCCCCGACTAAGAAAAATCGCCGACGGATTATTCACTTCTTTTAGGCCCTTTTCCGTCATCCCGAAAACACCCAATTCATTTACCGCACCAAAACGATTCTTCTGGCTTCGTAAGGTTCGAAACCTACCGTCGCTTTCCCCTTCAAGCATCATGGAACAATCAATGCAGTGCTCCAGTACTTTAGGGCCAGCCAGATTGCCATCTTTAGTAACATGCCCCACTAAAAACATGGCGATATGATTTTGCTTGGCAAAACGGGTGAGATAGGCCGCGCTTTCCCGTACTTGAGAGACACTTCCGGGGGCTGATTGCACATCGGCAATGTTCATCACCTGAATAGAGTCGATGACCATTATTTTAGGTTTTTGCTCTAAGGCGAGCTGACAGATGATCTCGACGTTAGTTTCCGCCAACATCAGTAATTTATCGTCAGGTAAGCTCAGTCGCTTAGCGCGCATGGCGACCTGTTGCAATGATTCTTCACCGGTCACATAAAGAGCGCTTTGATCTTTGGCCAGTTGACACATGACCTGTAAAAGCAGCGTACTTTTCCCGGCCCCTGGTGAACCGCCAATGAGCATTGCAGCGCCAGGCACAATCCCCCCGCCAAGGACCCGATCTAATTCTTTAAAACCGGAAGAAAACCTAGGTAGCGCGGCTAAATCGATGGTATCAAGCTTTTCAATGCGCGCATTCGTTTGCCCAGCATAGCCGCTAAAACCTGTTTTGACGGTGTTCGCAGAGCTGATAACGAACTCTGAAATCGTGTTCCATGCTTTACATTCTGTACATTGCCCTTGCCAACGGGCAAATTCTGCGCCACAGTCAGAACAAACATAGGCGGTTTTACGTTTTGCCATAGAGTTATTTTCACAATAGTTTTTTTTAGCGTATTCTACACGTAACATCGACATACTGCATGCTGGTTTAAAGACGCGTTGAAATGGAATTTATTTTTAACGCCTAAAACACCTGTGTAGCAAACAACTAAAATAACAAATGATGGTTATGGATAAAGAGCTGCAACAATACACTCACATTATTGACAGACTAAAGCCCGCGATCAATGCGCCGGACTTTAACCAACGTCTATCTCAAGCCACCCAAGATCTTGCCCCTGAAAAACGCTTTATGATTAAGATGGAACTAAAGCGACTGGCAAAACCGTGTATGCGTTCGGTAGATCTACGCGGACAGGTAGACGGTGATTGTCACCTATTTGAATATAAGGGGCGGAAGCACTATCTCGATGACGTGGCCATTGGGGTGTTCAAAGAACAAATAAAAATCTTCGGTCACTACAGCTTCGGTGTGTATGAAGCCATTATGGCAACGGAAAACAATTTTCGGATCATGCGAGAGAAAAAAGCGCAGAACGCAGCCCAACCGCAAAAAAATGCCTCCTCAGATAGCGCCAAACAGTTATTAGCCCAATATACCATCCCCGTTGTGAATTTACTGTCCTACGCTCATCGGGGCCACGAACGGATGAATTTTGCCATACCGGTGGAAATACAAGACGAAAAGCATCATAGCTATCAAGCCACCAGTATCGATATTTCCATGGAAGGATTAAGGCTAAAAATACCGAAAGAGACCAAATTCGAACCAGAACAACGTCTACAGATATATTTTCGTGGTCTGGAAAATGAATTTGCCATGGACAAACGCAATGGTATTGCTTACAACGTGATCACCACCAAAGTTCAAAAGTCTAACCATTACCTTATTTTAAAGCGGGAACTGTCCCTTCCCTCCCCCGTGTTTGACAGCTTTCTAGAAAAATTTATTCATGGCAACAAACGGCGCTATAAAGTCAATTTGGCGAACACCGTGGAAGCCATAAAGAATAAAACGGCAGAACAATATATTTCACCCTGTAGCCCAACACTACCCGTGTTCATCGATAAAGCGGAAAACAAGCTTGTCCCTAAATTTGCCATGATAAATAGCATTAATCAGGAAACCCTGGCTTATTGGCAAGACGAAGAAAACAACATTCGCTTAGGTTATTTACTTAAACCTTCGCGGCTTCAATGGCTACAAGAGCAACCCGAAGCCGTCGCGGAAATGTACGTGTATTCATTTACCCATATTCAAAACGGTGCTGTATATTTTTATTCAGCCTCCTCCCAAGAGCTTGATAAAAAAGAAGTACTAAAGACGGTTTATCTGGGTTTTGGTGCCAGAAAGATAAGCTGGCGGGTGTTTAAACTCTCAATGAATTCCATGTCTGCAGAGCAAGCCCATGTGCAGCTGTCTATTCCCGAAACCGCCGTTAGCAAAGCCCAAAGACAAAATTCTGTACCGTCGCCCCGTTTGATGGCGAAATTGAAAAATCTCTCTTATATCGTACATATCACTGACGTTACCTCAGAATCAGCCCAACAATGTTATGCCCGGTTTAAGTTTAGTCGCAACAACCTCACCCATTTACGCGTGTTTGCCCATCCTCGCAACCGGGTACCTGAAATCATCCAACCCTATCGTTATCGATTTCAGGAACAAAGAATGGAAACCCGCTATTTACTGCGCTCCCCCATTAAACTGACCAACTATAATGATGAAATGCCGCTGACGGGGATCAGCGAAGATATCTCCGTTTCGGGGCTTCGCCTTGAGGTATCCGATGAGTTTTTAGGAGACATCGGTTCGTTGGTAAAGGTGTCCTTTCCCAAGCTTCAAGCGCTCACGACACAACATGACGTAATGGGTTTAATTTACGAGGTCATTCATATCAACGAAGGCCGCAATCTTATACATTTGCGTGCCGCAGAAGGGGAAACGGGCAAGATCGCCCGCGAGTTTTTCGATAATTTGATCAAACAAAATAAGCAAAACCTAAAAACCTACCCGGAAGAAGAAGAAATTCCAGGCATGGGCCATGCGCTACGTTGTATTAATGCCCGTAACACGCCAAATTGTGCCTTTTTATTGGCCAAGGCAGGAGTGCGCTATATTCCGGATTTAGCGGTATTCAGTGACAAAGACGCCATACTGAATCAGTTAATGTGTCATTACACCGATAAAAAGCATGCCAACGTAGAGTACCTTTTTAGAGATCGGAATCTTGATGCCCCGCTCATTCAACAAGGTCTTCGTACCATAAAATCGGAAAACCGACCGGTACGCCAAGAACTGTTTATTGCTTATGATCCCAACCGTAAAGACAGCAGACTGGCGCTCATTCCCCATCTAAGCAGTCGTTTTAGCGATGACGATAAACGGAAACGTTTTATTCTTGATGCCATGGAGAAAGGACAATTTATCGCCATTCAGGTGGTGATCACGGCAACCGGCAAACCGGATTTGGATATGCTGCAAGCGGAATTAAATTACGTCAGTATGTATGCCATGCATATCGCCAAGGAATTGGACGAAAAGATCTGGGGGATTGGCGCTTCGGTGCACCTGGTTGATACCACCAGCGAAGTGCTCAGCCGTTTTGGGTTCGATAGAAAAACCATCATGCACAATCGCATGGTAGATAAATCTTCAACGGACGTGCAAGCGCAGGCTAAACAGCAAAAAGCCGATTAGCCTGAGCATATCCATTAGCGAAGCAAATATAACAAACGGTGAAGGCCACCGAAGCGAATGGCCACATCGGCTTTTTCTCTGACCACGGGTTTAGCATGACAGGCTACGCCCAAAGCGGCTTTTTCCATCATAAGTAAATCATTAGCCCCGTCTCCCATGGCAATGGTTTGACCGTTGGGTATTGCCCATTTTTCCGCAAGATCACTTACCGTTTGTGCTTTTATCCTCGCATCCACAATACTGCCTAATACCTTACCGGTTAAGATCTCGTCCTCTGTTGCTAGAGTATTGGAAAACGCGGCGTCTAAGCCGAGACGCGCTTTGAGATGATCGGCAAAATAGGTAAAACCGCCTGAGGCAATCGCAATCTTCCAGCCATGTGATTTTAATGTTTCGATAAGGGGCACCACGCCGGGCATTAGCGGAATACTGTCTCGAATCTGAGCAAGTTGGGCCACCGGCACCCCTTCTAAGCAGGCAACACGGGAGATAAGGCTTTCACTAAAGGCCAACTCCCCGCGCATTGCTTGGGCGGTGACCTTGGCCACCTTATCGCCCAATCCCGCCAATTTAGCAATTTCATCGATACATTCAATTTCAATGACGGTGCTGTCCATATCCATCACCAGCAAACCACCGACGTCAAGCGCAGGCTGCTTGGTTTGCACCGCAATATCGAGTCGCAATGCGTTGGCCGCCGCTTCAAGGCGATCTTTTAATTCCGCAGCCTGACACACCCTAACCGGGCATACCAAGGCGGTTTCGTGGAAGGTGCCATTTAACGGATGAGGGTAGAAAGCGCCCATTGACAGTACAGGAGCTAATAAGGACGTAAGCTGGGCTAGCTGATGCAAGGTCATGGCCGGAGCAATCACGGTAAGTACCGCGCTATCCTTTGGGTTTTGTGCCGTTGACTCTGCAAACCACTTACCCGCTGCATACCGCACGCCGTAGGCATTTTGTTTAAAAAGTTGCGTAAGCTCAGCACGACTGTGCAGATTGGATACCGATAATTCCGACACGATAATAACACCCTATATTGTTGCGTAGCCGTATCCTAGCGAATTCACAGACAATGGCAAATGCTCTTTGTTAAAAGGGCAAAAAGGTCAAACTTGTACTGCGCTAATAAAGCGCTATCATGAAGGCTAATATTTATTCTTAGAACTATTATGCACGACGCTCAATATTCATGGCACCGTACGCCACCTAAACGGCGCCACCCTTTTAGCTGGATCCATTCAAAATATTGTCACCTGGCGTTACTTGTCAGCGTGCTTATTTTTATTGTCTGCGCGAGCATCACCTATCGGTATCTGCAGAAAAGCGAACACCAAACCCTGATGGCTGAGCCCGTCAACACATTATCGGCCCAATACGCCATGCTGCTTTATTCTCCCCTTTTGCACGGTGACACAAAGCAAATACAACGCTATCTTGAGA
>NZ_JBAHZB010000156.1:0-5969 GCF_036697315.1 Alteromonas sp. 14N.309.X.WAT.G.H12 | reverse complement strand
TGTTGACTCATAGACGTTTATGGCTGTGATTTACTGTACCGCTATGATCTCACATCGGGGACTTATTCGCATCTTCCCTAATTATAATGAAAATAAAAGATGGGTCTCAGAAACATTTTTTATTTTTCATTAGCGTTATTTGAATTTGAATATACCGCTTTAAAAAACTTATCGAGTGAAGGAGAGTTTATCGGTTCGTACGAAAATTCACTTAATATTCTGTCAAAAATTAAGTAATTCCATCCTATATAAAATTGTGGAGCCAAAGTACAATTATCATCTACCAATAAAATTCCAGTCGCCCCCCCATAAAGGCTGTCGAGATTCAAATTGTTGTGTATTAACGTTATATCAATATAACTCTTCGGGATTCTTTCGTATGGTTCTCTCCCCCAAACTTTAATCGTGGAGATCATTTCCCCTTTGATATTATCTACAATATTAAAAATATAGTATCCTGCGAAAATCTTTTTAGAATCGTCATGCACATAAGCGGTGGCCCGAGCGAAAACTATAGTTTCAGCCCCATCGACTAATTCAGTAACACTCTTTCCGCGATTTTTTACAATCTCACTTTTGCATGACAAAGAGGAATCAGCTTTAGCATAAATTGATAAAGTAGACATGAAGAAAATTAGAATGATTTTTAGCATATCCCAGCTCCTTAGTATCTAGTTCTTTGCCGATTCAATTTACTTTTACTTCTAAAATTATTTGTCCTATTTACCGCCCTTGCCTCTCTAGAACCAAAGTCCTTACCTCCCTTTATGACACTCACGCTAGCGCCAGAAGCAGTTATGACACCTGAAGCATTTTCATTGCCAACACCATTGATGGAATCTAATACATGAGAAAATTCATGTTCGAAAGCTTCGGTGGCTGTAAAAGGAATGCGCCCTTCGGCTCCTCCATTCATAGTTCCTATTACACTACCGGTTTCCATCCCTATAAGTACTTCACCAGCTGCATCTATTCCCTCGAACGAAGGATCAGGCGCAGCTGTCATGACAGAGCTGGTTGCGGAGCTAACAACAGTCGTGTCCACAAATGTAATAGTCCCATTGTCATTCAATTGTTTCTCTACCTGACCAGCAATGCTGTTAGGATCAGATAACCTATTCTGGACTAACGCCGCAGCATTACTATCGCCCGATGCTGGACAGATGCCGCTTTTCTGGTTTCCGCTAGAATCCGTCATACATTTACCCGTAGGATCAGTCATATTAACCGGATCATTACCCACATAAGCATAAAGGTTCATCTGGTCTTCATAACCCACTGGGTCAGTCTGTAAGAATCGACCTAGCTTTGGATGATAAATCCGTGCTTTGTAGTAATAAAGCTCAGTACCTTCTATTAGAATTTGACCGGTATACCTAAATCGGGAATCGCTGCTGTTTTGTGGCTGGCCGAAAGGATCATACTGATGGGTCTGTACCACATTTCCATTCTTATCAACCTCTGAGATTATGGTACCTTTTTCATCAGATAGTAAGTAACGCTTATTGGCTGTTCCACTTCCTTCATACCATAAAACAGGGTTGTCATCTGCTATGCCATGAACATATCGACGAAGCACCGTTCCTAGCGGCGCTGGCGTGAATTGAGACAGTTGCTGTTACCAAGTGATCAGCATTTTCGCTACTGCGAGTGCGTATTGCTGCTCTAAAATGTTTAGCAATAGTAACGGCTAAAAACCGAAATCCTATTGATAGCCAAGTTCTCTAACAATTTTATTTTTTTTCACGTCATAGTGGAGTTCCACTGACTGCCCGCCACCTACCTTAATGGAATCAATATCGCTTTTGTGCATGATTTCAAAGACCTTAAGCTCATCGCCATCAGTAACAATGTGAACGGTATAATCGTCATCTTCCCAACCCTTATTTTCGTTGAGGTATTTTTTCACAACTGACAATATGTCTGTCGAAATTTGCTCTTGTTTCATCGCTATATTCTCATTAATAGTTGATTCAGAGTCACAGCCAAATAACAGAGTACAAATTGCAAAGAGAAACAGTCTCATAGCTAAATCCTACGGAAATGGAATTACAATTATTCCCTGATGGGTTACAACAACGCCTGGAACTTCAGCATAACGTTTCGTGAAGTTTATATCTCCTGTACTAGGCCCTATCTTATATCCTTCAGAGGCTTTATTCGGGTGGGTATGAAACCACCCAACTGGTTTCGTTAGTAGAGACCAACTCGGTTTGGAGTTTGACATTGCCGGAAGGGAATCTCTAGTACCAGCGTTAACTCTTGTAACCGAGTACTTACCAGTCCACCTATTTTGAATAATCCACCCTCCTGTTTCCCACTTACGCGAACCAGGTTCACCCCTTTGCACATCTTTCGAATATGGATTCGAATCTTGCCAGGCTCTATCAAGCTCATTATTTACATGTTTATCATTTAAAAAATCAGGTGAAGTTGAAGATGAGCCACTCTCTGATTGTGTGCTCTGATTGACTGATTGTGAATTAGAGACCTGGTCAGGTTTTAAAATATAAGATTTGCAACCAACTGCCGTTCGGCCTTTAATTCTAGTCCCACAAAGACCTGATGGGTCTACAACATTGATGGGATCATTTCCAACGTATGCATACATGTTCATGCCATCGTCATAGCCAATCGGATCCGTCTGAAGGAATCGCCCTAGCTTTGGATGATAAATCCGTGCTTTGTAGTAGAGTAATCAGCTTTACGATCCAGAATGATTATTGATATACGAGAAAAAACTCTTGAAAGGAATTGCTAAACCGCGCACCTTTTTAAAGAACGCCCGACTATCCATGGGAATGCTGCCATAAAATTTACTATGAGCGTATATGCAGCTTGAAAATTTTGCCAACATCCCAGTCCGAGTATTAGGGATTTCTGGAATACTTTCTTTTCAACTCAGTAATATCTTTTTCTTCATTTTCCTTCTTTAGTGAGAGACCTTCGTAGCTTAGACTAATCTTGAAGTTATCCATGTTTGGCGTAAACTTTGCCCGTTTCCTATTTTGCATTTTTGAGGGCTCTCTGCTCATAAAAGCTCCCTTTGTATCGTCTGCGTTTAATATACCCCTTTTTATTAAACAGTGTATACAGGAGCGTTTTAGGACAGCTGTTACAACTTGATTTCGTTTTACTCGTCAATAAGGCTCATCGATGGATTTATTTTTAGATACTCCTTTGTCAAACGCAGTTTTTGAGTTACTTCGGCAACTTAACGATGAAATTGAAGGTAAGTTAGCGGAAACTGATCAAGCAGGTTTGGTGAAGGTATATATTTTCGGTGGTTGTGCCGTACATATGTATACAAACGCGCGAGGAAGTAACGATTTAGATATCGAAGTTGAAGCAGCTGAGATGCTTGATGTGCATAGCTTGGTTGTGGAGCTTGATACGGTTTATTTTACCGATCCAGTCGAAGGCGATATGCATTTAGACCTTGACGACACATTCCAAATTGGTATCACGCCAGTCGTATTCCCTGATTATAAAGAACGGGCTATCCCACTTAATGAAGGAGCACAAAAATTGTACATCTATCTTGTAAGCCCGTTAGATATCGCCATATCTAAACTTTCGCGATGCGCGACCGATGATATTAAAGACATTGTAGAGATTTATAGGAAGGGACGTTTCACTCTCGATGAATTCAAGGAAGCTGCGCGGGAAGCGCTTGATTACACCGCAACGCCAGGCAGTTTGCAGCAAAACATAGTTCACGTTATACTTACGCTTGAAAATGTTCAAAAAACACCCAGTAGAGATGAATAATCAAAGTTTACAACTAGAGTTTGAATCTCTGGTCAGACAACCAAACCAGCCAACTGCAAGCGAGAGCTTGAAGTCAGTTGCGCTTGCGCTTTGGTATCAGGACTTTGTGCCGTGTGTAGATTCGTTTAACGGGCAAGATGCCGCATTAGCTGGATACGTCCTAGACAAATTAACTCGTTACAATTGTTTAGGCGCTGAAAGGAAAGCATTTCTTCGTGCAGGTTTGCTTCCTACGCTTGAACAAAAAACGGCGACCTATCTTACCGAAAGCCACTCAAAAGACATGCTTGCAAGGCATTGGAAAGCATCGGTGGATATGAAAAAAGAATTTAGGGGATTGATGGCATACCAAAAGCGACACTATCAGCATTCCAAGCCTTCACTCGCCGCATAATCAAACAGAGCCGCTAGGGATAGCGGCTTTTTTTATTTCACAGATAAGCACCTTAGTTTTTAAATCAAAATACGCTTATCGCTCAACGCGGAAGTGTATCATTGTACACATCGCGAAGCTTAGAGCGTGAAACAAAGGTGTAGATTTGTGTGCTGACAATGTCAGCATGGCCCAGCATTTCTTGTACATGCCGGATATCAGCGCCGTTATCCAGCATGATAGTGGCTGTTGCATCGCGAAACAGGTGACAAGGGCCTGAACGCTTAAACCCTGAAAACCGAACATACCGCGAGACCATATCGGATAATGCGCAAGCACGGTATCGTGTTCCCTTATCGTTTAAAAACAACGCACTGCCGGAGTGCAAAGTTGCCAGTTTGGGACGAAGTTTAGTCAGGTAGAAAACCAACCATTCGATTGCACGATCACTCACTGGCAAAATGTATTCTCGATTACCTTATTCAAATCTGTTCAACCCAAACAGCACTCTGATCAGCTTTAACCAGCAGAGGTGTGCAACTGATAGCAGTAGAAGCAATCAAATCAACCAGTGACACTACTTAGCGGCGCTGGTCAGAACTGCATGTACTGCTTATTAAGCCTGAGCACTTCTGCTGATTATCTAGGTTATACTTGCCGGAAACAATACCTATAGTGCTCAGAACGTCTAAGGTAGAGGACTCAACCTGAATCAATACAAATTCATTGCGCAAGTTATAAATTGACACTTGCGCCCTTAACGATTAGCTTGAAGTCGGCCAATGAAAATAGACTTCACATTGAGGCTCCGATATAGACTTAATTATTTCCTGTCTTAGCACTTCGGAAGAGGTTATAGTTTCAAGCTCAAGAAAATCATCTCCATACCAGAACCAAAACTCAGTTTCCATAGAAATCAGTTTATTAATCAAACTGTAAAGTTCCGTCGTATTGAACTGGGAGTTATCTCTCATGTTCCTTTGTGCTTCACAGCACAACGTATCGATGTCCTTGCCATTGTAAAAAACATTCCATACTTGTTTTCCTTTGGCTAACTGCTTTTTGGCCTCAAATAAAACATTATTATCGAGTGATTTTAATGCTAATCCATCCACCTCTAGAGGACCACTGTCATTTCTAGCCATACAAAACTGGGTCACAGCCTTCCTCCTTTATCTTTTCTATTTACACGCTCTCTCATAGCGCCACTTTTCAATGCTTCGTCGGCTTTATCTAAATCGGCACCTGTAGTTGCCGAGATCTCACGAGTAGTGCTTTGATTATGAACCTGAGGTGAATGCGTATGTGGATTTGCGTCTACTTTTGCGTCTGTATGAGTATTATGTATTTGCATCCAATCCCCACCTTTGTTCGTTGGTGTTTGAGTATCTACCAAATTGAAATCTTTATTTGTTGGCATAGTAGTTCCATTGGGGGATACAATGAAATCAGCCCCTTTTCTTGAGCCACTAATCGCAATACTTGCCCCTCCGGGGACAACAGGTAATGCCAAAGCAGCTCCATCAGCAATGACACCAACGGCGTCAAGTGCAGCAGCTCCCCAGTTACCTTGGGACAAGTTTTTTCCTAACGATACCAGCCCAACACTCAAGCTGGCAGCATCCCAGACAGATTCTAGATACTTCCCTGTTGGGTCTCTCATATTAACCGGATCATTCCCAACGTAAGCATATAGGTTCATCTGATCTTCATAACCCACAGGGTCAGTCTGGAGGAAACGCCCTAGCTTTGGATGATAAATCCGTGCTTTGTAGTAATAAAGCTCAGTACCTTCTATTAGAATTTGGCCGGTATATCTGAATCG
>NZ_JBAHZB010000155.1:0-5971 GCF_036697315.1 Alteromonas sp. 14N.309.X.WAT.G.H12 | reverse complement strand
TAATAACTTCATTAAAGGGGGGCACAAGGAAACAGTGAGCGTTATGCCCCCCTTTAATGAAGTTATTATTTGTGAAAAGCCAGCACAGGCTAAAATGTTCCAAAAAGCACTTAAGTTAACGAAAGGCTTCGACATCAAAGGTAATCGCCACGCTTGGTATGACAAAGAGGGTGGTATATGTGTGTTTTATTTACGAGGTCATATCTTAGAGCTCCTTCCGCCCGAGCACTATGAACCAAAACTGAAGTTCGGATGGCGAACAGATCTTCTTCCTGTAGTAGTTAGCGGGACCCGGTGGCCCCTGCGTGTTAGCGACGGAGCCGAGTCTCTCTTTAAGGCAGCCGAATGGGCCCTTGTGAAATCCGGTACGCCAAAGACGATCACCATAGCAACGGATAACGACAGAGAGGGAGAGCTGCTTGGTTGGGAATTACTTGAACACCTAAAGTTGGCCGACCATCCTCATCTCGATCGGGTTTTTTATTCGCAGGTCACAAAAAAGAAAATAATCGAAGCCTATAACAAGAAAATGCCAGCCAGTAAAACGTACCCCCGCTATCTAGCGGGACTGGCAAGAATGTATGGCGACTGGTCAGTAGGCATGAATATAACGATGGGGCTCAGTGCGCAAAACGAAGGTATGATCCCGCCGTATACCCCACTGAACGCTGGAAGAGTTGTTTTTGCTATCTGTTACATACTTTACCTTCGTTACATTGAGATGCGTGACTTCCGCCCTACAGATTATTTTACGCACAAAGTGAACTTCCTTTCTGATGGCGGCGGGAAATACAGTGGCTCAGTGTCATACCCCGAAAAGCACCTCGACCCGAAGACAAAAAAACTCATTGATAAAGACATCGCGGAAAAGATGCGGGTGGTAATAGTCAAGATTGGGAAAGGGAAAGTCGTGCGTTGTGATAAGGTGAACAAAGAAACCGCTCCGCCCACGGGTTTTCATCGTACCGGCTTTGACCGTCATATGATCCGCAAATACGGAATGACATTGAAAGATACGTCTGATGCATTGCAACGTTTGTACGAAGCCGGCTATATCACATACCCGCGTGTCGATCTAAAAGTTCTTGATGAAACCATGCACTCAGATATGCCCAGTTACATCAAAGCGCTCATTGCAAACCTCAGAAAAGCGCCCCAACTAACAGATGCTGAAAAAGGACGGTATGAGTCTGCGTTCAAACTTATTGATCTGAAGAGGAAAACACGCATTTGGAAAAAAGGGGTGGATGACAGTGGCTCACACCATGCAATTATTACGACAGAAGAGTCGGTGCCGATGGCTAACCTTTCTCCTAATGAGTTCAAAGTGTATAGAGAAATGGCTGATCGCCTTTTAATTCAATTCCTACCAAATTACCAGTACGCAAGTACTGTAATTGAAACACAGGTGGCCGGAGGGCTCCTGTGCAAAACAACAGGGGCGGTTCCTGTAGACTTAGGATGGAAGGGCGTATCCAAAGATATGGAAGAGGAAGAGGGCGATAGTGTGGTTGACGGGTGCAGCTTGCCGGCCCTTAGTGTTGGTCAGGTTGTTGGGGTCGGGGGGGTTGAAATGGTCAAGCAAACGACATCCTCCCCTAAGTGCTACGCCGAAGATGAGCTGCTTGGCGTGCTCGAAAACCCTAAAAAATTCGTAAAAAATAAAGAGCTTATAAAAAAAGTAAAAAAACTACAGATTGGGACGGACGGGACAAGGCAGGCCCATGTCAGCTCGTTAAAACCCAAAGGCTTTGTTCAATTTAAAAAGGACGGAAAATTGTATAGGTTGGTGCCGCTGAAGAAGCTGGTCTCATTGATGGAGATTGCACCAGATTACTTTTCTACCCCAGAGGCGACGGCATATTGGGAGTCCTCTTTTTATGAAATAGAGAATGGCCAGCAAACCCTGGAAAGTTTTATTGCTCGATTCAGGAAGTTGGAGGCGCGCTTTTTTGAAGACTTAAATAAAGGCCAATTTAACCTTAAATCTCCTGTTGTAGAAAACGTAAAAATTTGTGCTGACGAAAACGAAGAAGGAAAAACCTGCGGGGGAAACCTCTTTTTAGTAAAGAGAAAGAGTAAAAAAACGAAAAAGATCATGGAAGTATGGCGATGTTCAAAATGCCGTTCTGCCTTTTTTAACACTAAAAATGGTGAGCCTGGCAATAAACTTGCCCCTAGAGGTACAGAAGGGGCAGGTGAGAAGCCTAAATGGGTTCCCCCTCCTGATGCACGGAAAATCAAGTGCACTGTATGCGAAAAGGATTACACCTACCATAAAATCATACCTGGGAAAGATTGGTCTTTATGGGAATGTGTAGGATGTGGTGCAGCCTTTTTTGACTCAAAAGGAAAACACGGATCGCAATTGAAAAAGAAATAAAAGCGAAAAAATGAATTAACACCATTGTGAAAAAAAAGAATTAACATCCTTGTGATAAAATCAATGTAAGTTATAAATTGGTTAAACAAGGATGTTTTCATGCCTCTTAAAAATACTCAAAAAATGAAAAATTTGCGGAATGTTGTCGAAGATATTGTGTTCGATGATGTGCCGGCAAAGACAAATCCCGCATCCCTAAAACGTGAAGTTGAAGAAAGATACGCCTTCGTGCAATCCGTATTCGCTAAGATTGTCGAACAAGCGAAATCGCAACCTGTGCGAATAAAAAACTTTGGTACCTTTTTCGTTTATAAAGGCAAGCCGACGGCACGCAACCCCAGAACAGGTGAAATAGTCAAAGTAAAAGAGCCTTTAAGTTTAAAAGTCAAAATGAGCACCAAAGCTAATAAAGAAATCAACCGTTCGTAAGGAATTGCTATGGCTTCCCCCGCAACATTAATGGCCAGTTCTCTGGCGGAACACTTCAAGCGCGAAGAGGACAAGGTTATAGCTCAAAAGCTGTTTGAGCTTAACGCCTATCGCAAAGACATCGACACGCCTGATTTTCGTCGGGTGGCAAAAATGATAGCAGAATTCGCACTCGCGAGCCCTGGGGAGTCAGAAAGCCAAAGGGATTTGGAACTTGCATCCCTCAGACTTGCGGGCTTGGCGTCCAGTAGCGTGACGTTACTGGACGAAGCTCAGCAAAAAGAAGTGCTGAACATTTTTTTGCCAAAGGCGATGGGTGAGGGTGTAGATTCAAGTTTTTATTCAGAAGCAATAACTCAGCTTCTGTTGCGTTATCTAAACCCGGAAGACTCAATGCCGGTTCTGCAGAAAAAGGTAAAAGAACATCTTGATGTATACCTCAATAGGGAACGTATCTCCTGGCTGGTAGAGCGAGTTGAAGTCGGAGCCGTTGAGTCGCCGTTTGAAGCGATCGATAATAAGGAAGAGCTAGGGCCACTCGTCGCAATTAAAGAAAAATATCAGTTAGCCGGGCCAGAACCCGCTACAAAAAAGCCGAAAGATGAAAATGTAGCAAGTTTGAGTCGTGAGTCCATAGCGGAAGATAAGGCGGCGGCAAGTCTTGAGGAGCGCATCTATCGCGAGGCAGCTAAGAAAAAGGTTGATGTAGAGCTCCAGCTTGAAGCACTAAACCGTATGAATGCATTGTTCAACAAGAAAGAAAACGTTTCTTGGGCTGAAAAAAGCGTTTGGAATAAATTGTCCAGCAAAGTCAGTAAAGGGGTTGACCGGTTAATTTTACAAGATCCGGTAAGAACCCCAAAAGAAAGCCTTTTCAGTAACACCTTAGTTGAATTCGATCCTGAAACAATGATGACGCGAAAAGAATTGATTAGGTTCAATGTGATAGGCTCGTTTAAAGCGACATTCCCCTCAGCTAAAGTGTCTGAAGATGTTTATGCTTACGCCGCTCTAAAGGCAATGTCAAAAGGGATACACTATCCTTTAATAAAATCGACCTTTACGGATCCTAAAGAGTCCTACAACTTTGTTGTAAATATGACAAAGTCATTAGTTGATGCAGGCTATGACGTTAACGACATTCGTGTGTCCCCGCATTTAAGGAAGGTCTTTGAAGAACGGATTATGCCTCTCTTCGCACAAGAAAACTCCCTTGAAGAAGCCCCAGAAGCGTTAGCCAATAATCCTAGCGTGGACGCCAGCAAGCTTGATCGCCGTGGTGAGGGAGCCGTTGAGCCTCCGTCACAAAAACAAACTCGCTTCGAGCAGGAGGAAGTGGACATGCTTGAAAGCATCAAAGCATCACTCCGAGAAGTGAATGAGCACCCGTTAAAAATAAGTCGTGGAATGAACGGTGAGGAGCAGCAAAACAGTTTCTCAGACCTATCCAACGACGATATTTTAAAAATAATCCAACTCGTCCCGCTTTTGTCGATGCCTGACGAGGGATGGCGAGATCTTGTTGATGGAACAGGCTTAGCCCCAGAGTCTCGACGTCAAGTGGAGAGAACAGCGGAATACATAAAACGCCTAGTCGGAACTACCATTCCTGACGCTGAGGGGCGGGTAAGGATGGATCCGAACAGAAATACGAAGCAGTTTGAGAGACTTAAAGAGCTAGCGCCTCATTTGAAGATCGTGATGCCTGAACAGTACGAGATTCTTTCCAAGACGATACCTGCCCTGGACAACGTCACAAAAGAGAAAGTGAAACAAAACAACGTTGCTCAAACGCCAAGCGAGAACGCAAACTCGGAGGTTGATAGTACACCTGCACCGCCGCCCGAGGAACAAGAGAAAGGCGCTGAACTCCCCAAGGAACAAGTGGCGACACGTCGTAATGATGAAAAGATGCCTGAAGCGAGCGAACCCGCTCCGAAAGGAGACCCGGTCTCTCCTTATTCTGAGGCGTGGGTACGCCGCGTTGCTCAGGTAAAAGACAGCGGTGCACTTTCGCCAGAAGATATTAAGAAAATGGTTGAGTTGGACGAGTCGGAAGTAACATTCTTCGCCTCAACCCCCCCCTCGAAAGATGAAATGGACGGAGTGGCGTTCTCAAGTTTTCGTCGGCACCTACACGCGGTCAGAGATGCGGTTAACCCCTTTCAGGAGGCCCCTAACGACATGCATGTCGCGATCATGAAAAAGCTGCCAGAAGGGTATTTGGCGTCGATTGTCCCTCCAGAGGGAATACAGGCTATGAAATTATCTTCTGTGTATCAGGAGAGGGGGGAACCGGCTGTTGTACAGGAGGATGGCGCTCAACTCGATAGCAAAAATGAACCTTCCCCTCCAGATCCGATCGAGATGACATCGCCAGTTTCAAACGACCTTGAAAAATATGATGTGTCGATAAACGAAAATATTGACTCAATGGATTTTACCGAAGAAGCGCCAAGTGCTGAGGGGTTAGCCGACTGGACCCCGCCTGAACCGCCAGAGATGGAATCCCCTCCATTGCCTGCGGCGGAAGACATCCCGCCGCCAAGAAAAAAAGAAGAATACAGGCCAAAGAGACCTCGTCCTTGAGGTCTAAATAAAACAAAAAAAAAGGAGATCGAGGATTCCTTTTTTTTTGTGATAACATCGTTGCGTCAAAAAGGATTTTGCGGACATAAAAATGGATTTATTAAGTAAGTTATTGATGAGTGTTGATGCATTTTGTTTTCAATTGTCAAAAAATGGCAAAAGGCATGCTGATGATTATTATGAAATAGTCGCGCCAGTTGATGATGAAACATTCAAAATGACCGATGGCGGAATGGTTAGCTTTTTCGAGTTAAATGGATTCAATTCAACACTGAACAAATCTGAAAAAAGGGAGGTGTCACGACGCCTAGAGCGTGCTCTTGATGGTTATTTCCCGAAAGTAGGCTATACCCTTCAAATAGTTGATATCGCTGACCCAGAACTTAGCCGAAAGCACGTCGAAGAAGCCATGAAAGATTCGATTGAAGAATTGGCCAACATGGGGATCACACACGACATCTTCACGAAGGATTACCTAAATTTCGTTGCAAATAACAGTACATGGAAAAAGCAATACGCTATTGTTTACACTGCCCCCACGGTTTTGAAAACACTAAGAAACCATAAAAC
>NZ_JBAHZB010000154.1:0-6096 GCF_036697315.1 Alteromonas sp. 14N.309.X.WAT.G.H12 | reverse complement strand
GCCTAATCCAATTGACTGCAAAACGAACACGGATTGCCGGTACAGCAATGATTAACGCACTATAGCACACAAATACTGTGCTACCAGTCCGATTAGTTTTTGTTCAAAAGACACCGTAAAGATTGCAACCGACGGTAAAGTTTAGGCACAATGCCTAAAAGCATTAACGGGGCAGATCTCTCTGTTCAGTAAAATCCATCAGGAGGCGTTATGCACCACCCGCAATATGATGACGATCTACGTTCTTTCATGGAAGAAATGGAAGATGTACAGCGCATCGCTTCCAACGACAAAGTGTTTGTTTATAATCCAAATGACAGTGTGGAGAAAAAAGCGAAACGGGCAGCGCTATCGAAGGAGAAAGATCCCCTTTTCAACCCCTTGAGCATGGAAGGCGTAAAGCCGGTTAAGCCCGATGATTTTATTGCCTTTCAGCAACCTGGTATTCAAGACGGCGTATTTAAAAACCTCCGATTAGGCAAATACGATATCGAGCAGCGCATCACACTCAGTGGTGCCCCCCTTAAGGCCTGCCGTGATTTACTGTTTCAGTCGCTAAAATTGGCTCACGAGAAGGGTGAACGAGCGTTATTAATTCAGCATGGCAAAGGAGAACACAGTCAGCCCTTTCCCGCGTTGAAAAAAAGTTACGTTAACCATTGGCTAGCCGAATTGGACTTTGTCATTGCCTGGCACACAGCACAGCCTATGCACGGCGGGTTTGGCGCCACTTACGTACTGCTAAAGAAGCATCCTCAGCAAAAATTAATTAATCGGGAAAAAAATCGGAAGCGGTAAGCGCCCTCGTGCTAGGAAAGAAAAAGGCTCATAGGGAAAACAGCTATTAGAAAAGGCGGGAAATAAAATAGCGGCGTTGACAAAGTTATCTTTAGGCTCAAAAAAACATAAAAAATAACTTTGCCACTGCCGCCACTACGTAATTATTTGTTATCTTGCAGACTGCTCGACATTCAACGACGTCTTTGTGTTATTTTCTGCCGAACTGGCAGAAGAACTGAAGACCGCGGTTAAAATCATTAACAACACTGCAACAGCAACACCGGTTAAACCGAATCCCTTACTAGAACGATACATATTCGTCTCTTATTATTTCGTCAATAACGGATCATACGATCCAGATTAGAACTCAATGTCTTCCCTGTCTACGAATTTGCCATCCTGACATGATCTAATGTAAAACAGAGACTTGCAGATGACAAGGCATCAGTTCAAATATTTGACACCTTATCACCGTTTTTTGTCACTAATTTACAAAAACACGGGCATTTCGGAAAATTCGCATCCACGCACCGTCTTCTTGCCAGTCATCAGGCCGCCAAGAATTGGCTACGGCTCGGAAAACCCGTTCAGGGTGAGGCATCATAATGGTACAACGGCCATCTTTTGAAGTCAGCCCGGTTATACCCAATGGCGAACCATTGGGGTTAGCCGGATAGGTATTGGCAACCTGACCATAGTTATCCACATAACGAAGGGCCACCTGATTGCCTGACTGCACCGCATCTAATGCCCCTTGGGTAGCAAATTCAGCTTTACCTTCACCATGAGACACAGCGATGGGCATGGTAGACCCCTGCATACCTTGTAAAATCACCGATGGCGATTCCATGACTTCCACCATGGCCACCCGTGCTTCAAACCGTTCAGACAGGTTTGTCACAAAATGGGGCCAGTGTTCTGTGCCTGGGATCAAGGCTTTCAGGTTGGATAACATCTGACAACCGTTACAAACCCCTAAACTAAAGGTATCGCTGCGCGTGAAGAAGTTTTCAAACTGTTCTCTGGCACGGGGGTTAAACAATACTGATTTAGCCCATCCTTCACCGGCACCTAAAACGTCACCGTAAGAGAAACCACCACAAGCGGCTAACCCTTTGAAGTCATTCAATACCACTTTGCCGCTTAGCACGTCACTCATATGCACATCAATGGCGTTAAAGCCGGCACGGTTAAATGCCGCCGCCATTTCAAGGTGTGAGTTGACGCCCTGTTCCCGTAAAATAGCCACCGCAGGCTTAACGCCTTTGGCGATATAGGGCGCGGCCACATCTTTATTCACATCGTAGGTTAGCGACACGCTTAACCCAGGATCAGCGGCATCCTGCTTGGCTCGATTTTCTTCATCAGCACATTGTGGGTTATCGCGTAAGCGTTGCATTTGATGGGTAGTTTCGGCCCAGATGCTGCGGTAAGTCACCCGTGAATCGGTCAGTACCGTGACATCATGGCGAACAAACTCAATCATATCTGTGCTATTTAATGTACCGATATCATGCAGTTGAGACCCTAAGCCATGTTCATCGGCAATGGCAGTCACCGCCGCCACATCCTGTTCACGCACCTGAATAACAGCACCGAGCTCTTCGCTGAACAATACGCCTAAATCATCCTCTTGCAGATTGTCCAGTGAAACCGTGACACCGGTTTTACCGGCAAACGCCATTTCCGCCACTGTGGTAAACAAGCCGCCGTCAGAACGGTCATGATACGCCAACAGTAAGTCTCTGCCCTGCATGGCCTGTACCGCATTAAAAAAGGCAAGTAATTGCTCGGCACTGTCAACATCAGCCGGTTTATCGGCTAACTGACTGTACACCTGAGCCAAACAACTGCCGCCCAGACGATTTTGGCCATTCCCTAAGTCCAGCAACAACAAACGGGTCGCCCCTTTATCAGTGCGTAACTGAGGGGTCAGGGTTTTACGAATATCTTTAACGGCCCCAAAGGCCGTGATGACTAAGGATAAGGGAGCAGTAACGGATTTATCGGCCCCCGTCTCATCTTGCCATGCGGTTTTCATCGACATGGAGTCCTTGCCCACCGGAATCGTAAGCCCCAGAGCCGGACACAATTCTTCACCTACGGCTTTTACCGCTTCATACAGCCCCGCATCTTCACCGGGATGAGACGCTGCGGCCATCCAGTTTGCAGAAAGTTTAATGCGTTTAATATCGCCGATATAAGAGGCCGCAATATTGGTTAACGCTTCAGCCACCGCTAAACGAGCAGAAGCACCATAAGATAACAAGGCCACTGGTGTGCGTTCACCCATTGACATGGCTTCACCATGGTAGGTATCAAATGCTGAGGCCGTTACCGCCACATCAGCCACGGGAACCTGCCAGGGGCCCACCATCTGATCTCGACTCACCAAACCGGTCACTGAACGGTCACCTATGGTAATGAGAAAGGTTTTTTCCGCCACTGTGGGTAAGCGAAGCAAACGCTCAGCCGCATCTGCCAGGGTAATATCCTGGCGTTGCAATTGTTCAGGGGAAAGGGTTTTAGAGGTTACATCCCGGTGCATTTTAGGTGGCTTGCCCAGCAATACATCCAGCGGCATATCGATGGGTTGATTATCAAACTGTTTATCGTTTAACAATAAATGCCGTTCAGCGGTGGCTTCCCCCACCACCGCAAAGGGAGCCCGTTCCCGAGCGCAAATCGCCTCGAAGGTAGCCAGATTTTCCGGCGCCACCGACAAGACGTAGCGTTCCTGTGACTCGTTACACCATAACTCCAGCGGCGTCATTCCCGGTTCGTCAGACAGCACATCCCGCAATTCAAAACGTCCACCCCGTTCACCATCATTCACCAATTCTGGCAGGGCATTGGATAAACCACCCGCGCCCACATCGTGGATAAACTGAATGGGGTTGTTCTCACCCAATTGCCAGCAGGCATCGATCACTTCCTGACAACGACGCTCCATTTCTGGGTTATCACGTTGTACCGAGGCAAAATCCAAATCTTCATTGGATTGACCGGAAGCCATGGATGAGGCCGCGCCGCCACCCAAACCGATGTTCATTGCCGGGCCACCGAGCACGATCAATTTCGCGCCTACGGTAATTTCACCTTTTTCAATATGATCTTTGCGGATATTACCTAATCCACCGGCCAGCATAATCGGCTTATGATAACCACGCACTTCTACGCCATTAAAACTTGCCACTTCCTGTTCATAGGTCCGGAAATAACCTAACAGCGCAGGACGACCAAATTCGTTATTAAAGGCGGCACCACCTAATGGCCCTTCCAGCATAATATCTAACGCACTGACAATTCGTTGGGGCTTGCCGTAATCCAGTTCCCAGGGCTGCTCGGCACCGGGAATACGCAAATTCGACACACTAAAACCCACCAAACCGGCCTTCGGTTTTGAACCCCGTCCAGTGGCTCCTTCGTCACGAATTTCGCCACCTGAGCCCGTTGCCGCGCCAGGAAATGGCGAGATGGCCGTGGGGTGATTATGGGTTTCCACCTTCATCAGAATATCAATATCTTCGTGGTGATATTCATATTGATGGGACTGGGGATCGGGGAAAAAACGCCCCGCTTTCCAGCCTTCCATTACCGCGGCGTTATCTTTATAGGCGGAATGAACGAATTCAGGATGGGTCTCGAAGGTATTTTTGATCATTTTGAACAAGGATTTACCTTGTTCTATGCCATCGATTGTCCAACTGGCGTTGAAAATCTTATGACGACAATGTTCAGAGTTTGCTTGGGCAAACATATAGAGTTCAACATCGTTAGGATTACGACCTAAACGGGTAAAACTGTCGAACAGATAATCGATCTCGTCGTCGGCCAATGCCAAACCCAGACTCAGGTTCGCTTCGATCAAGGCTTGTTTACCCCGACCTAAAATATCCACCGACATGAAGCTTTGTGCACTGGCCTGTTTAAACAGTACTTGGGCATTTTGCGGATCAGAAAATACAGATTCAGTCATCCGGTCGTGCAACTGCTGCGCAACCTGTTGCCATTGCTCTTCGGTTAACCTGCTATCAACGTCAATATAATAAGCACATCCCCGTTCGATGCGCTCGATCTGACTTAGCCCACAATTGTGGGCAATATCCGTGGCTTTGGAAGACCACGGTGAGATGGTGCCGGGACGGGGCGTGATAAAAAAGCACTTCCCAGTGGGCGCTTGTGACTGAGCCTTTGGCCCATAAGTCAACAGTTTATCAAGTATCTGACGGGCTTCATCATCAAGGGATCCATGGGTATTAACAAGATGTACAAACTCTGCGTAAATACCATTAACCTGAATACCGGATTGACCCAGCCGTTCAATAAGTTTAGTTTGTCTGAATTCAGACAGTGCGGGCGCGCCTCTAAGGACCAACATATCGCTTTACCTGATTGTTTGGAAACAGCGTATGACAGCTCAAAACGCTATCTCTTGGATGGACGAGGATTTTGGCGCGGATTATAGAGGAATTCCAGCCACTTGATAACCTGCTACGCCGATATTGTTTACATTTTTTCAGATTTTTATCAAAAAGGCTTAATGATATAACTGTGTCGTATTCTTTAAACCCTAAACATATTATCAGTCTTTACCGCTGCTTTTTTCGCACATTGATACTGCTGATGGTATGCGCAATCACGCTGGGCTGTCAGCCTGACTGGGAAGAAAACAAGTTAAGTCAAATAGTTAAACAAAATGCGCTGCATGTGGGCATCATTAACGGGCCGCAAACTTACTATATTGGTAACGCCGGTGCCGCAGGGTTTGATTACGAGTTAGCCTCCGATTTTGCCGATTATCTTGGTGTGACTGCCATAATCACAGTATTTTACGATCATGATGCATTACAAGCCGCCCTAGAACAGGATGACATCGATATTGCCATCACTGGCGATGCCCTTGGTGATGACCTCCCGCACATTGATCAATACGGCCCCGTTCTCCACTATGTCAATCAGGTATTAGTCACCTCATCCGAAACACCAAATGTAAACGCAGAAACAACAATTACTGTGGTGGCCAACAGCAGTAACCATAAACTATTAACCCGTGAGCTTGAGACCCTGTCTGGCAAAATCGAAGCCTCTTATGACATGGATAAGCACGAAATCCTGCGCCGCCTGGCCACCGGTGAAGTGGCGGCCACCGTGGTTGATTCCAATGCCTTATCCATCATGCGTACCCGTTACCCCCAATTAGCAATACATCAGATTTTGGCCCTTCATCAAAAGGTTGCCTGGGGGTTGCATACAAACAGCGACGACAGTTTGTTGGCAGCCCTGTATGAATTTATCAGCCAATCCCGGGGATCT
>NZ_JBAHZB010000153.1:0-6124 GCF_036697315.1 Alteromonas sp. 14N.309.X.WAT.G.H12 | reverse complement strand
TCTTTAAGGACCATTTTGCCATAGGCAATAAGTACACTTAATTCTGGTCGGGTAAACCCTCTGTCAGAGGCAACACGATCCGAAATTTCATCATCGGAGGGTATAAATTCCAATTCACGATTCAGGGCACCATCACGTTCCAAGCCATGAATAAAGCGAAGTTGCTCTTTAAGCTGTGCCACGCCGGAACGTTCAGAGATGGAAATAGATTGGGTTTGGCGGTAGCAGTCTTGCAAAACAATTTCTGCTACATCATCGGTCATATCGTAAAGCAACTGGTTACGCTGCTTCACGGTTAAATCCCCTTTTCTGACAATACTGTTGAGCAGAATTTTTATGTTGACTTCGTTATCAGAACAATCAACGCCGCCTACGTTGTCAATAAAGTCAGTATTGACTCTGCCACCACAACTGGCGTATTCAACACGGCCAAGTTGGGTTAGCCCCAAGTTACCGCCTTCACCGACAATTTTAGCCCGTACATCTTTACCATCCACACGGACATCATTATTTGCCCGATCGCCTACATCAGCATGAGACTCTTTACTGCTTTTTATGTAAGTACCAATACCGCCGTTCCAAATCAGATCCACTTCCATTTTCAGAATGTTATGGATGAGCTCATTGGGCGTCATGGCAGCTTGTCGGGTACCCAGCCACTTTTTCATTTCTGGGGTAAGCTTTATGGACTTGGCTGAACGGTTGAAAATACCCCCACCTTTAGAAATTAAGGTGCGATCATAGTCATCCCAGCTTAAGCTTGGATTATCAAATAAACGTTGGCGCTCTTCATAGCTGCTTTTTGTATCTGGATTGGGATCAAAAAAGATATGCATATGATTAAAGGCCGCGACAAGGCGCGTATGCTTGGAAAGCAACATGCCGTTACCGAATACATCCCCAGCCATATCACCAATGGCAACGGCGGTAAAGTCGGTGGTTTGACAATCGATACCAATTTCTCGGAAATGACGTTTTACCGATTCCCAAGCCCCTCGCGCCGTGATCCCCATTTTCTTATGGTCGTAACCGACGCTTCCGCCAGAAGCAAACGCATCGCCTAGCCAGAAGTTATACTCATCAGAGATCCCATTGGCAATGTCTGAGAAGGTCGCTGTCCCTTTGTCCGCAGCAACAACCAAGTAAGGATCGTCCTCATCAAGGCGCACCACGTCTTTAGGCGGCACGATTTCACCATCTACGATATTATCAGTGATATCCAGCAAACTACGTATGAAGGTGCGGTAGCAGGCTTGACCTTCTGCCAAGAAGGCTGCCCGTCCACCGGAGGTCGGTAGTTTTTTACAGACAAACCCCCCTTTTGCGCCAACCGGTACAATGACGGTATTTTTAACTTGTTGTGCTTTTACCAAGCCTAAAATTTCCGTGCGGAAGTCTTGCTGGCGATCTGACCAGCGTAATCCGCCACGGGCAACTTTTCCGCCACGTAAATGCACCCCTTCCACCCTTGGGCTATAAACAAATATCTCATATTTAGGTAAGGGCAAGGGCATTTCCGGAATTTTTTCCGGCAGCAATTTAAAGGATACGTAGGGTTTTTCGTTACCCTGCTCGTCGCCTTGATAGAAATTGGTACGTAATGTGGCCAACATCATATCCAAGTAACGACGGATAATACGATCATCATCCAAATTACTTACGTTATCTAACTGAGACTTAATGTCTTCTAACAATGCGTCTTCTTTTTTCTCACTGCGTTTTTTGTTGGGGTTAAATCGCAGATCGAAAAAATCCACCAGTTTTTTCGCAATTGCCGGGTATGCCGCTAATGTATTTGCAATGTAGTCTCGACTAAAGGAGCTGCCGGTTTGACGCATGTATTTGGCATATGCCCGTAAAATCGTCACCTTACGCCCTGTCATGCCAGCGCCAAGAATAAGACGGTTAAATGCGTCGTCTTCAAGGGTGTTATCCCACACTTTGGCAAAGGCATCTTGGAACAACATTTGTGCTTGTTCCATATCGAAGTCTTTACCGGATTTGTGCAACATTGTGAAGTCCATCACCCAGTTTAATTCATTGTTCGCACAATGGATTTTAAAGGGGCTTTCATCAATCACTCTAAGCCCAAAATTTTCTAACATGGGCAGAACATCTGATAAATGAATAGGTTCGGCACGATGAAAGAGCTTTAACTTAACGATTTGACTGTCTTTGGCTTCCTCTTGGGGACGATAAAACAGCATATCCAGGGTATGTTCATCGTTTAGCAATTCGAGTTTTTCAATATCGATAAGTGCCGCAGTGGGTAGATTTTGCTCAGTGTAACTACGGGAGAAAGCATTGTTGTATTTGCGCTCTAGCGCTTTACCATTGGCTTCGCCGTACGCGGCTGTTATTGCCGCCGCTAAGCGATCATTCCAGGTTTTGGTCAATTCAATGATATTCTGCTCGATTTCCTTCACGTCGTATTCCACGTTATTGTTTTCTACCCGAGCGATATAATGGGTTCTGGCATACACAGACTCGGAGAAAAATGTCGTAAATTCAATATCCTCTGTGGTGCCAAACGACCGCTGAAGAAGTGCCTGCGTTTCTTTACGCAATTGGGTGTTGTAGCGTTCCCGCGGTACATACACCATACATGAAATGAAACGACCAAAAACATCCTTGCGCACAAACAAACGGGTAATTCCCCGCTCCTGCATTTGAAAGATGCCGGTTATAATATTTGCCATTTCCTCCACCGGGGTTTGCAATAGCTCGTCACGGGGGTAGGTTTCAATGATATTCACAAAGGCCTTGTGTGCGTGGGTGCCCGGCTCATACCCAGACAGTTCACAAATGTCTTTGATACGGTTGGCAAGTACGGGCACTTCGGTGGCACCGGAATTATAGAACGAAGAACTAAAAAGCCCTAAGAATCGGTGTTCACCAATTACCTGTCCATCGTTATTGAAGGCTTTTATACCAATATAATCCATATAGGCGGGACGATGTACCCGTGAGCGGGTATTCGTTTTAGTTAACATCAGCGGATTTTGACTGAGGGCTTCTGCCCGTGCGGACGGCGGCTGATTAGAGAGCAGTCGTTCTCTGTCACTCACTGACTTTTTCATTAACCCAAGGCTGCTGTCGTTATCTGGGATCCAGCGATAATCCCCTTCGATGGCTTTGGCGTCGTAGTAGCGGTAGCCCATCATGGTGAAATTATGATCTGCCAGCCAGGCGAGAAATTGCACCGTTTGGATTTTTTGCTCTTTATCCACTGGCCAGCGTAATGTCCCCGCCGCTTTAATTACGGTATCGAGTTTGTTGGCCATAAGCTGCCAGTCACTCACAGCAAGAGAGACTTCATCCACCACCGAATGCATCTCACGGGTGAGTTGCTCAATATCCGACTTGGTTGTCTGGCGATCAATTTCAATCAACAGCACAGTTTCCTTACGGGCCGTTTTTTCTTTTTTATCGTGGCCGTGGAAGGTATCAACATTACCCTTTTTGTCGCGGGTTAACCATATAGGGCTGTGCAACATCAAATGGGACGTGATGTTAAGGCGATTGAGGGCCATTCTTACCGAATCGACTAAAAATGGCATGTCTTCAACAATAATTTCCACAATTGTGTGGGTAGAATGCCAACCGTGTTTGGCAATTTCCGGGTTGAAAACTTTAATATAAGGAGCGGTTTTATCGAACTGAGAAAACACATTCCATAAACTTAACGTAGCGCCGTACAAGTCGCTGTCAGTTCGTCCGTCCAGATCTTCATTAGATATTGTATGAAAAAGATGATGGGCAAATTGTTTAACAAGCGCTTTTTGCTGCGCATCAATGTTTTTTTCAATAAGCGCAAAAACATTATCAAGCAGCACCGACTGCCGCTGGGAGGTGACTGTCATCATTAAACCTTATTTTAGTCGTAAGTGCACAAAAAACTTACGTATTTTCGCTAAATTTTCGCCACTTTAAAAGGGCTATTTTAACTTTTAATTAACAGCATAGATAACTATGCAGAAAAGGCACAAAAAAAGGGCTAAAAAGCCCTTTTTGTTAAGTATCTATGCAAAAATATTTACGTCTCTGGGGCGTTTTTCTTCCACCACAAAAATCTGGCGAGTGCAGGTAGTACGATAATGGCGCCTAACATGTTCACTAGGAACATAAAAGTGAGCAGAATTCCCATATCCATTTGGAATTTTAATGAAGAAAATACCCAAGTACTGACACCTACGGCTAAGGTGATACCCGTAAACAGTACCGCACTGCCCCGCTCTTTTAGCGCTTCCATATAGGCTTCTTGAACGGTTGCACCTGCTTTGAGTTTATGGATCATGGTTGACAGTATGTAAATACCATAATCCACCCCAATACCTACGCCCAGTGCGATTACTGGTAGGGTTGATACGGTGAGTCCAATTTGCAGGTGGGTCATTAACGCTTGAGCCAAAATAGAGACCACATAAAGAGGCAGCACCACCGACAATGTGGAGCGCAGTGATCTAAAGCTAATTAAGCACAATAATATCACCGCGCCAAATACATAAAACATCATGGGCATCTGTGCCGACGCCACCGCTTCATTGGTTGCTGCCATAACTCCGACAGGGCCTGAAGCAAGCTTAAACTTCATATCGGAGGTTTCATAATCCTTTCTATATTGCTTAACGGCGTTAATCACCTGGTTAATGGTTTCTGCCTTATGATCTTCCATAAACAAGATTACCGGCATCACTGAGCAATCCCCATTGAGTAAACCAGAAGACGTGGGAACAAGGGAGATATCCTGGGCCAGGGTTTGTTGATTTCTAGGTAAAACCTGCCATTTAATATTGCCCTCGTTATAGCCCGCATTAACATTTTTGGCAACGGAAGCCAGTGAAACTGCAGACTGCACGCCTTTCACGTTTTCCATTTTCCATTGGAAATCATCCATGGCTTGCATCACGTTATAGGATGTACAGGCTTCCGGCGTGGTTTCTATGACCACCGAAATATAATCCACTGTCACTGAGTATTTCTCAGTGATCAGGAAAGTATCCTGGTTATACCGTGAGCTTTCTTGCAAGGAGGGTGCGCCGGCGTGTAGATCGCCGATTTTCATATGCTGAGACTGCATAAAACCATAGATAAACAGTACGGCGGTAAGGGTCATAATCACAATGGCGGGTTTACGATGGGTACAGGCGGCGATCACGGCCCAGAGTTTGACATTGTGTCGCTCTTTGCGGTTAAACTTCTTAACGTAGTTTTCATCCAAATTCAAAAAGCTCATCAGTACGGGTAATAAAATAAGATTCGTTAAAATGATCACCGCCACGCCCATACTCGCGGTAATGGCTAGTTCGCGAATAATCCCTATATCAATAACCAGAAGTGTCATAAACCCTACGGTATCGGAGAGCAAGGCAATGCCACCGGGAATCAATAAGGCCCGAAAGGCACTCATTGCCGCATGGTGAGCTCCCATTCCGGCAATGGCTTTTTTCTCTACCGCATTAATCATTTGTACGCCATGGCTAACGCCAATGGCGAAGACAAGAAACGGTACCAATATAGACATGGGATCAAGGCCAAAGCCCAGTACGGTAAGTAAACCTAGTTGCCAAACCACTGCCACCACAGAGCACAGCAGAGGCAAAATCGTCATCATGATACTTCTGGAAAAGAAGTACACCATAATGGCGGTAATGATAAGGGCGATGGCGAAGAAGAGCACAACGTCTTTTGCCCCCTTAGCTACATCGCCAATCATTTTGGCAAAGCCAATGACGTGAATAGAAATGTCATCTGACTCAAACTGACCGCGTAGCTGTGTTTCCAACTCTTCGGCAATAAGCAGCATATCGATGGGCTTACCGGTTTGGGGATCCAGATCCAGTAACTGAGCCGTCACCATGGCGCAACTGTAGTCGTTGGACACCAAACGACCGACGATTTTCGCTTTTTCCACATTGGCTGCCACCTGAGCCAAAGCCTCAGGATTTGAAGCATTAAAATCGGCAGGGATCACCGGCCCGCCGGAAAACCCTCCTTCCACAATTTCAGTAAACCGGGTAGCAGGTGAAAATAAACTACTTACTAAGGAGCGCTCTACCCCGTTTATAAAAAACAGTGCGTCGTGAACCTGTTGTAAGGTATTCATAAAATGGGTGTTATAGAT
>NZ_JBAHZB010000152.1:0-6148 GCF_036697315.1 Alteromonas sp. 14N.309.X.WAT.G.H12 | reverse complement strand
GCACTACGCCATCTGGTTGATAGCTGTCTATGAGTTTGAGCAGTTCGTTGTCGTACTGTTCACGGCTAGAGTAAGTTTTGTGATCAAGGCATACGGCTTCAATGTCAGCATTCTGCGCTCTGGTCAATCCATAAGCGTCAGGACGATTGGAAATCACCGCGACTATCTCTGCATCGAGTTGTCCGCTGGTAATGCTGTCTATCATTGCTTGTAAATTTGAACCATTGCCTGAAATGAGCACGCAAAGGCGGCGTCTGCTTTTGTCCATTATACGATTTCTACCTGCTCACCGTTGCCACGATCTTCAATATGACCTAAAACCCAAGCTTTTTCGCCTTGTTGTTGCAAGATTGACAAGGTGGTGTCCACGTCGTGTTCATCTACGACTAAGATAAGTCCCACGCCGCAGTTAAAGGTGCGGTACATTTCGTGTTTCTCAACGTTGCCATTTTTTTGTAGCCAGCCAAACACGGTGGGCCATTGCCAGCTACTTTCGTCCACTACCACTTTGGCATTCTCTGGCAGTACACGGGGAATGTTTTCCCAAAATCCACCACCAGTAATGTGAGAAATAGCGGCCACTTTAACGGTTTCCAGCAACGCAAGAACCGATTTAACGTAAATGCGCGTGGGAGCCAGTAAATGATCAATCAACGGCTTGCCGTCTAACTCTGCGGCCACATCGGCCTGGCTAACTTCGAGTATTTTTCGGATCAGCGAATAGCCGTTGGAGTGGGGGCCTGATGAACCCAGTGCTATGATTTTCTGTCCGGGTTTGACACCGGAACCGTCAATAACTTCACTGGCTTCTACAACACCAACACAAAAACCGGCAATGTCATAATCGCCGTCGTGATACATGCCTGGCATTTCTGCGGTTTCGCCACCAATCAGAGCACAACCGGCTTGTTCGCAGCCTTGTCCGATTCCCGTTACCACGTCAGCGGCTACATCCACATCAAGCTTGCCGGTGGCATAGTAATCTAAAAAGAAAAGCGGTTCTGCGCCTTGAACAATTAAATCGTTCACACACATCGCCACCAGATCGATACCGACGGAGTCATGTCGGTTGGCATCCATGGCAACACGCAGCTTAGTACCCACACCATCGGTGCCAGAAACAAGCAAGGGTTTTTTGTATTTAGAAGGAAGCTCACACAAGGCTCCAAATCCACCAAGTCCGCCTTTGACTTCGGGACGCGTGGTTTTTTTCGTTACCGACTTGATTCGTTCCACAAGTTGATTACCAGCATCGATATCGACGCCTGCGTCTTTGTAACTCAGAGATTTGTTATTTTCGCTCACAATTTGGCCCTGGTGCAGTGTATGGAAAAACGCGGATTCTACCAGTAACTTTGGTGAAGTCCAATGTGGAATCGCCCCTTAGCTTTAATTGATCTGTTCAACAAAGCAAAGTTTTCTATAAATGTAGATGCAAAATATTATCAGATAACAGACAATAGCCATTATAAAGATAGGTTTTTGATTTGTCGGAGTCTTGTCACATCTTCATGGGTTCTTCTAATCTCTTTGTTATATCGCGGGTGTTGGTACTTGTTTTGTTGCTGGCCGGTTCCGTTAGTGCCAGTCTGGCAGGTACCTTGGTTTCCGTTAGTCAGGGCAGGGTGGTCGTTGCAGACCAATCGTCGAAAACTCAGCGTTCAGCGGCGCAGCAAGCATTAAAACAGGTCATGATAAAAATCTCAGGCCAGAGGGAAATTTTAGATAATGCCGCCGTAAAAAGTGCCATTCGTGAGCCGCAACAATATATGCGCTCATACCGTTTTGAATACCAAAACAATACGTTGTATTACATTGCGGAATTTGATTTTCAGGCGTTGTCATCCATGATCCAGCATGAGTCCTTGCCTTTGTGGGGGCAACGCAGACCCGATACGGTACTCTGGTTAGCCATGGAAGATGAAAACGGCGATAAATCTATTATTGATGATGGCAGTGTGTCACCTGTGGCAACGCAATTACGGGCATTGTCAGAGGAAAGAGCTGTACCGCTGGTGTTTCCACTCATGGATTTAACGGATTCCACCGCGATTTCCATCTACGATGTGTGGGGGCGTTTTGCCCAAAATCTTACCACCGCCTCGCAACGATATAGCCCAGATTACATCGTCGGTGCTCGACTTTACCGCGTAAAAGAGACCGAAATGCCGGATTTAAGCATCGAACAGCAAACGCAGCAGCAAGCGGCTACCTTACGCTATGAAAGCAACCGTCCTGTGTTGTCTTCCCAAGGGGTGGATGGACTCAGTGAGTTTCTCGTCGATGATCTGCTAAAAGAAGCTCGTGCGCCAGCATTTTCTCAGGATGAATTTGAAGCCATGTCGAATCAAAAGCGTGGCGATTACGGCTTGGATTGGGTGGTTATTTCCCAAGGTAATATCGAGTTTGGTAGTTTATATGGTGATGATGAACTGTCTTTGGCAGCACTGTTTTTTGAAGAGTATGCTGATTTTCTCGGGCAGCATTTTGCCATTATTCCCACAGAAGGTGCGCGTAACACCATAGACATTCAAATCTCAGTGGCCAACCTTGATTCGCTCGCCAAGTATGTGCATGTTGAAAAATATCTGTCTGACATGAGTATGGTTGATGACGCGACTCTGGTAAAACAGGAAGGATCGGTGGCAAGCTTTTCTTTATCGCTATTGGCCGATACCCAAGATTTCTATAACCTTGTTGCATTAGATGAAAGGTTAAAACCTGTGGTTGATAGGGCAGGACAACCCATCGAAGGCTTCAATTTTTATTGGAACGAGTAAGGCCCTATGCAGTTACCTTTGCCTGTGACATTGCCCACCGATGAAACTTTCGAGAGTTTTATTCATGGCGACAATGGTGCACTGGTAGAGTTACTCATCAGCCTTAGCGAAAAAGGGTGCGATTGGCGTAACGACGCTACCTTCGCCGCACTAAGCCACAGTCGGTTACCGGGAATTGCCATCATCGGTGGAGCAGGCCGAGGAAAAAGCCACCTGCTTTATGCCTTTTGCCATCAACTGGCGGCACAAAATATCCACCATATCTATTTAAATATGGAAAATATCGAAGCTTGGTCAGCCGCGGTGTTTGATAGTTTGGAAAGCCTTCCTTTTATTTGTCTTGATAATTTGCATGCCATTGCAGGAAATCGGGTATGGGAAGAAGCGGTATTTCACTTCATCAATCGTATCGTGGATAGTCAAACCGCCGTGTTGGTGTGGGCCTCTCAGCTGGGCTCCCACCACCCGGCATTTATCCTGCCTGATTTACGTTCTCGGTTAAGTTGGGGAGTGACTTTTCAGCTTCATCCTCTTGATGAAGATGACAAAACCCAAGTGCTGAAAAATCGCGCGGCGCAACGGGGGCTAAAGTTCTCTGAGCAGGCAATTCAGTTCTTACGGCATCACACCGACCGGGATCTTCCAACCTTATTATCCTTATTGGACAGGTTAGATACCCGTTCATTACAAGAGCAGAAAAAACTTTCGGTGGGCATGGTAAAACGAGAGCTAGGTCTTGAAATTTCTAAGCCCGATCCATGCCCAGAACCAAAGCCATAATCGGTGATTGACGGGACAGGCTAGTTATTTTTTATCGCCTTCAAAGGTGGCTTTTTCTTCTTCCATAACGTCTTTGAGTTTTTGTAATCCTAATCCCAATTCACGCCCACGAAGACGGGCATAAACACAACAACCGGTGAACATACTACTACAAAGCACAAGTTCTATAATGGCATGAATGCGTTCAGCGGGTACCGCATAAGCCACTGTAAAACCGTGAATCACATAAAAAAGCACAATGAAATTCGCCCAGGCGTGGGTGTAAGGCTTTCCTGCAATTAGCCCCCGTAATGGTAAAATCAGGGGCAAAATATAGATAATAGTGACGAAAAGGGTTGAGTATATACGTTCGTCTACCAACAGAAATTGCCAAACGGTGATCCAACTTAGCAACAGCAAATAGCTGATAAGGGCGAGATAGCGATACTGTCGCGTTTTGGGCATCATTGGAGTCATAACTACCTGCTGTTTAATTGTTTGGTCAAGCGCGCCAGTCGACTACCTTGGGCTTGTGCCAGTAAAAGTTCATCTTTACTTAAGGATGATACCTCATTGGATGCAACGTGGGTGGCACCGTAAGGCGAGCCGCCGGAGGTTGTTTCATGTAGTGCGGGTTCGGAATAGGGTAAACCGCACAGGATCATACCGTGATGGATCAGGGGCAACATCATGCTAAGTAATGTGGTTTCTTGGCCTCCATGCATACTACTGCTAGAGGTGAACACACAAGCGGGTTTATCGATAAGGGCGCCTTTCAGCCACGCTTTACTGGTGTCGTCAATAAAGTGTTTTAACGGGGCCGCCATATTGCCAAAGCGTGTTGGACTACCAAGGGCTAAGGCATGACAATCAAAAAGATCCCTTTCGGTGACATAGGGTGCCCCTTCTTCTGGCACTGCGGCCTGGGTGGATAAATAATCGGCGATGGGCGGCACCGTACGTATCACCGCTTCTACGCCTTCTTTTTCCACGCCCTTGGCAATGTTCATCGCCAAGGATTTCGTACTGCCATGACGGGAGTAATAAAGAATAAGCGCCTTTAGCATGGAAGAATTTCCAACACGGCTTCAGGAGGACGTCCGATGCGGGCCTTATCTTCCACAATGACCACAGGACGCTCGATCAACTTGGGCACCGAGATCATGGCTTCAAGGAGGTCATTCTCACTGGTATTTTTATCATCAAGGCCAAGTTGTTTAAATTCAGCCTCCTTGGTTCTCATCATTTCCCGGTAAGAACTAACACCTAACTTTTCAGCAATTTCGGTGAGCTGGGTTTTATTGAGCGGCTGCTTAAGATATTCAACAATTTCAGGCGCTATCCCCTTGTCTTGTAACAGGGCGAGTGTTTGGCGACTTTTTGAACATCTTGGGTTATGAAGTAGTGTGATCATTTTCATGGTTAACATCTTGTGTAGTATAGTTTAACTCTCAGTGATTCTATCAAGGAAGTGGGCCAATTACCTATGGCTAAACAGAAAAATAAGCGCAGGCAGTTTTCATCCCATCGTTGGGTTGTCTTGGCGGCCTTTATCGCCATCGGGGCGGGCATTCTTTGCTATGACATGCTCAGACCCGATGCCTATACACTACAAGGGGACAAGATCACTTGGCAAAACGCCAATAAGCAATGGCGGCTGGTGAACTTTTTTGCTCCCTGGTGTGCGCCCTGTTTACGGGAAATTCCCGCCCTAAACGCCCTCAACTCACGTGTTACCAACAAGGTTAAGATCTACGGTGTTAGTTTCGATCCTAAAACCGCCACCGAGTTAACCACCTTGGTTGATAACCTTGATATACAATTTGATGTCATTGTGGTGGATGACGCCACCGTTTTTCCTATGCCATACCCTAAATACCTACCCGCAACCTACCTCATTTCGCCTCAAGGTAAGGTAGCGGCAAGCTTGTTCGGTGAGCAAACGGAGCAAACCGTGGCTGATGCGTTGGCGAAACAGGGCATTGGGTTACCGTCCAGGTGATGGGTTGGCAGCTTATAAACGTTTTAACTTCTCTTCTTCTTCTCTTAACTGGCGTATTCGTGCACGAATACGCTGCTTTTCCAGATGATTATCTTGCGTAAAATTATAGGCAAACTGAAGTTCGTCGACGGCCAGTTGGTATACGCCGTTTAATGCCATCACTTCCGCTTTACTCTGATGCATACCTTTAAAATCTTTGTTGTTTTTATAGGCTTCGGTGAGCAACTGATAGGCCAGTTCATATTGGGGATGCACTAACAGAAAATCTTTTAAAATACTGATGGCTTCCTTGTTGCGATTGGCATAGATCATGGCGTTAGCCTGATTGAGCGCCAGAACCTGATTGCGTGGTGTATGGGCAAGATGGGGCGCAAGGCGATCAATGGCTTCATCATACTGTTCGTTGGCGATGGAAATATCCGTTGCAGCATCGAGGTAGAACAGGTTGTCAGGATCTTTATCCAACAGGTGGTCGATGATTTTTTTCGCTGCGGCGACGTTTTCATTTCTAAAATAGGCCAGTGCCAAACCGTAAAGTGCCGCATCCTTTAGAACATATTTTTTCTGATCGATACTCGCTTTAAAGTAATCTAGGCTGTATTTTTTT
>NZ_JBAHZB010000151.1:3341-6213 GCF_036697315.1 Alteromonas sp. 14N.309.X.WAT.G.H12 | reverse complement strand
GAGAGTATCAGTACCATTGGGCCGGCGTTTTTGGTTGGCTGCGCGATTTGCTCGGTGGTATCAGGTCTTGCGGGATATTTTGGCCTAAACTGGTTATGGCGGTTTTCTGTAGTAAAATCGTGGAAAGCGCGAAAAGAAGCCCGCAAACAACGGGCTGTTAAATAAAAACGAAAAGGTTACTGTTGATATAAACCGTGGGTTGTAAGTACCGAGATAAGTTTGTCTTCATCCCACACATCCACATCCAGCGATTGGGCTTTTGTCAATTTCGATCCCGCTTTATCCCCCGCCACTAAGAAATTCGTTTTTGCCGACACAGAGCCGGTTACCTTAGCCCCCAGTTGTTGCAGCAATGCCTTGGCATCCCCTCGTCCCATAGACGACAGAGTACCGGTTAACACACAGGTTTGTCCGTCTAAGGGTAAATCATCAGCAACGCTGGGAGTCACGGCCGGCCAGTGCACACCCGCGGCCAGTAAAGCGTCGATAATTTCACGATTATGGGGTTCGTGGAGGAAGTTAAATAGGTGATTGGCTACAATCTCGCCCACATCTTCAACCTCTTTTAATGCTTCGATACTGGCATTTTGCAAGCTATCTAGATCACCAAAATGCAAAGCCAGGTTTGCCGCCGTCGCCTCGCCGACTTCCCGAATTCCCAAAGCATACAGGAAGCGAGCAAAGGTGGTTTCGGTGGATTGGGCTAAGGATTTTAATAAGTTTGACGCCGACTTTTCCGCCATCCGCTCCAATTGAATAAGATCGGCCAATTGCAAATGGAAAAAATCTGCAGGACTTTTTACCAAATCGGCATCCACCAATTGTTCCACCAGTTTATCGCCTAAACCATCAATATCGAAGGCTTTGCGGGAAGCAAAATGTTTCAGCGCCTGTTTACGCTGGGCTTGGCAAACCAACCCACCCGTACACCGGGCCACAGCCTCCTCGGCCAGTTTTTCGACCTTAGAGCCACAAATTGGACATTGTTCGGGAAACACCACTTCACGGGCATCATCGGGACGACGTTCCATCACAACGGATACCACTTGAGGGATAACATCACCGGCCCGTCGCACCACCACCGTATCGCCAATGCGCACACCAAGTCGTTGAATTTCGTCCTGGTTATGTAACGTGGCGTTAGAAACGGTCACCCCGCCCACAAACACAGGTTCAAGCCGTGCTACAGGGGTAATGGCACCGGTACGGCCCACTTGAAATTCCACATCAACCAAACGGGTAATTTCTTCTTGAGCCGGGAATTTTTGCGCAATAGCCCACCGTGGTGCCCGAGCAACAAAGCCGAGTGTTTGCTGTATGGCAATGTCATCCACTTTAAATACCACACCATCAATATCGTAGGGCAAATTATCCCGGGATGTTAAGATTTTGTTATAATAATCAAGACACCCTTGGGCACCTTCGGCCACGGCGATGTCAGGACAAATGGGCAAGCCCCATTGACGCAGCGACTTAAGGCGCTCACTGTGACTGGCAGCCAAAGTAAAGGCTTCAGGATAGACGACTCCTAGTGAATAGGCGTAGAACATGAGTGGGCGTTTGGCGGTAATACGGCTATCTAATTGACGCAAACTACCCGCGGCGGCATTGCGCGGATTAGCAAAAACCTTTTCACCTTTTTCTTTTTGTCTTTCGTTAAGCTGGGCAAACCCGGCTTTGGGCATGAAAACTTCGCCCCGCACTTCAATACGCGCTGGAATATTCTCCCCCCGTAACCGCAGTGGCACATTACCAATTGTTTTCACATTTTCGGTAATATTTTCTCCCACTTGCCCGTCACCACGGGTCGCTGCACGTACTAAAACTCCATTTTCATATAGAATACTTACCGCAAGCCCATCTAACTTAGGCTCGCAACTATAGGTCAGTGTTGCAGTATCTTTTAAGCGGTCTTTTAACCGCTTTTCAAAAGCAAATAAGGACGCTTCATCAAAGGCATTGTCCAATGACAGCATGGGCACTTCATGGGTTACCTGGGTAAAGGCTGATAACGGCTGGCCCCCTACTTTTTGAGTGGGCGAATCTGCACTTATTAGTTGTGGATGTTCACCTTCCAGCTTTTGCAACTCTTTAAATAGCCGGTCATACTCGGCATCGGGTACGCTCGGTGCGTCCTGAACGTAATACTGGTAGTTATATTCGTTGATCGTATCCCGTAACACAGCAATACGGTCGGCAACAGATGGGTTCTCTGACGACATAAATTTCTCTAAACAATGTGGTGGCCGTTAACTGACGGCGAAAAAAGGATTAATGACGGGAGATCATTCGCTTACGTTCAAATTCCCGTATTTTTTCCATGTACTGCTGTAAGCCTTGTTTGGTCAACACGCTGCGACGGCCGTCAAGTATACTGCCGTTAAATTCATCAGCAATTTTGCGGGCCGCATTGTGCATCATATTGAAAACCTGATGGGCATCCCCTTCTATGGGAAGGATCATAAACAGCGATACACCTTGGGTGGAAAAGGTTTCAAGATTATCAATATCGAAAACTCCCGGTTTAAACATGTTGGCCAGACTAAATAACACCGGTCCCTTGCCGTTGGAGTTGACATGGCGATGAAAAATCTCCTGATCACCAAATTTAAAACCCAGCGTAAGTAATAAAGGCAATAAGGCTGCCCCTGAAATGGGCGCATCCTCTTGTGCTTTTACATTTAAAACTAGCACTTCCTGTTCTTGCTGGGATCCCGCTGTTTTAGCAGACGAAGAGGACACCGGTTGGGCTTTTGAAACTGAATCATCGAAGTCAATATTCATTTGATCGTCACCGATCTTCGGCTCCTGACGCCGTTTAATGGCAGCTCGCTTTTTGGTTTTTCGCGTATCTTTGGCTGCTGGCGTATGC
>NZ_JBAHZB010000151.1:0-3331 GCF_036697315.1 Alteromonas sp. 14N.309.X.WAT.G.H12 | reverse complement strand
GCGACGCGGTTGTGACCACCTCTGGGCTATCAAGGCTAAAAGCGTCTGTCTCATCGGCTTTTTCAACCTCATCGGCTTTTTTGATCAAAAATTCAGGGGGCTTGGGGACATCTTCAGGCTCATGATTAGCATCAACGGTGCCCCGAGAGGCTTGTAAATGGGGTTTAGGGTTGGACACGACGGAACCGTAGAGTTTTACCGGTTCAGGCTCCTGGGCAGGCGCCACCATTTCATCCTCGGCATCTTCTGATACCAAGGGATCTTCATTATCTGATTCGTAAGCAGCGTGCTCGTCGGTGGCACTGTGTGAAACCGGAGCGGGAGCAGCATGGGGCTGCGCGGAAGAAACAACCCGAACTTTCCCTAATCCCAGATCATCGTAATCGGCATCATGACTTTCATCTTCCTCATCGGTAGCCTGCTCTTCCCAATCCCGAGGCTCAATGCGTTGTTTCTTGTCTGTCTGATTGGCTTTTCGAATTTTCCAGATCCCGTGTGCCAGCACGGCAATAATAAAACACGTACCTAAAATAAGGAGTGATAGTCGTAGCTCATCCATTTTTGTTTTTCGCCCTTTGTTATGCTTCTACGAAGGCCATAGCCTCATCCACATCCACCGCAACCATTCTTGAAACACCAGGTTCTGCCATCGTTACGCCAGTCAGGTGAGTTGCCATTTCCATCGCTATTTTATTGTGGGTGATATATATAAATTGCACCGAATCAGACATTTGTGACACCAATTTGCAGAAACGTCCCACGTTAGCATCATCCAGCGGCGCATCCACTTCGTCAAGTAAACAAAATGGCGCTGGGTTTAGCCTGAAAATCGCAAAAACCAATGATAAAGCGGTTAACGCTTTTTCTCCACCGCTTAAAAGATGAATTGTGCTATTTTTCTTGCCCGGTGGCCGCGCCATAATCGTCACCCCGGTTTCCAGCAGGTCATCATCGGTGAGTGCTAAGTAAGCTGAGCCGCCGCCAAACACCCTGGGAAACAGGGTTTTTAACCCCTCATTGACACTTTCAAAGGTGGTGGCAAAACGTTGTCGCGTTTCCTTATCGATTTTACGTATTGCCCCTTGTAACGTATTAAGTGCATCAGTGAGATCAGTAAATTGGGTATCAAGATACGCTTTGCGTTCAGCTTGGGTTTCGTATTCTTCCACTGCAGCGAGGTTCACGGCCCCTAAACGATTAATGGCCGCGGTGGTCTTTTCCAATTCTTGTTGCCATTGAGCCTCATCCGCCGTTTCCTCTAATGTCGGCAGGATCCCTTTTAATGTATGTCCGCTTGCTTCAAGTTGCTCTAGTACCGATGCTGCTCTTACCTTCGTACTTTCAATATCAATATTTAAGCCATCGATGTGGGACTGACGTTGTTGAATTTGACTTTGAATGCCTTGCTGACCTTTGTGCGCCTCGGTAAGTAAACCTTCAAGTTCCGTTAATGTTGCCTGATTGATGGCCTGTTTTTCTTCGATCGCTTCCCGCTGTAACAACAAGGCTTGCAATTGGGATTCATTGATGGCTTCAGGCTGGCTAAGCAACTGTTTTTCTTTATTTAATTCACTGATTTTTTGTTCATACTCAGCAAGCTGACGCTGGTTACGCGTAACTTGTTGTTGATACATTTCACGTTGATTTTGCTGTTGTTGTAATGTCAACTGCAATTGATGAACCGTGCTTTTATGTTGATCAATGGCATGACGGCTTTCATTGACTTTGCTTTCCAGCAGTTCACGGTTTTTTATACTTTCCTGCTGCGCCTCCTCAGCATACATTAGGGCTTCTTCTTGCTCTTCTAACTGTGCTGATGTCAGTGCAAGTTGCTCATCTTCTTCCTCTAACTGTTGCTTGTATTTTTCAATGTCCTTATTGAGTTTATGTTGACGCTCCTGAGCAACTGAACACTGCTGCTGTAAAAGGGCTTGTTGATGATCAAGTTTGTCCTTGTTATTGAGCATCTGCATACGTTGTTGGCGGGCATTATCACGACGTTGTTCGGCTTCCCTCACCCGTTCAAGGGCTTGCTCCCGTTTTTCCCTTAAACCATTTACCTTTTCTGCCAACAGGGAAATTTCCTCTTCTAACTGGGCAATTTTGGCCATTCGGGCAATAACGCCATCATTATTTTTTGTTGCCACCCCCTGAATAAAGCCTGCTTCACTTATCCACTCACCACTTTTTGTGACCACTGCGATACAGTGAGGGTGACGCTGCAACAGTGCTTGCCCTTCGGTGACATCTTGAGCCAGTATGATGCGATTAAAAAACGCCGGTATAAAATCCCCCTCAAGACAAGCCGCTAACGTTCCTTCTTCGGGGGCATTGAAA
Source organism: Alteromonas sp. 14N.309.X.WAT.G.H12 (assembly GCF_036697315.1). Taxonomy (NCBI): domain Bacteria; kingdom Pseudomonadati; phylum Pseudomonadota; class Gammaproteobacteria; order Alteromonadales; family Alteromonadaceae; genus Alteromonas; species Alteromonas sp. 14N.309.X.WAT.G.H12. The sequence continues at coordinate 994 of NZ_JBAHZB010000151.1, read as the reverse complement.
TTTGACAGCGGTAAAATACGTCTGCCTGTGGGAAGATGCTGCCTGGACGCCACAACGGTTTCCAATGAATATTCTTTGGCCACTACGGGGTTTAACAGCCAAAAGTCCAAATTTTCAAACAAGAGTTCATAGCCAGGTTTTACTTTGATGGCCTGCCAAAATGCCATAACACCGTCGGGTAGCGCCGCGGCTTGTGATTCAGCTTCATTTTGCAAAGCGCTAAGGGCTGCGTGTTTGGATTCGGCCTGTTGTAAAAAACCTTGTTCACCTACAAAATCCTGCTCGATGGCTTCATAGTGTTGTTTTTGCGCCACCACCGCGTCTTCTGCAAAGGTTAATTCATCCTCGGCAATGGCGACTTTCTCCGTGGCAATGGCAATTTCATCATTAAGGGCATTGCTCTGGCGGGTTAAGGTTTCAATGTCGCTTTGTGTGGACTCTTCATGTAATTCATTGAGCCGTTGAGTTGTGCGCAGTTGCATTTGTGTCACCGACTGGATCTTGCTGTGCAATTGCTGAACTTGTTGCTTTAGTGCCAGATAGTGGCTTTCTTTTTCTCGTTGTCGCTGATTGAACTCTCTCAGCGAGGCTTCTGCCTGATCATTTTGTACATAAGCCTGCTCTAACGCCGCTTCTTGCATGGTTAACTGTGGCTCTGCCAGCAAAAGCTTCTCTTTTGCCGCCTCTAATGCGGTATTGGCTTCCTTTAGTGAATCCAGTAACAGTTGCTTGCGTTCAGATAATTCATCCATTTCACGAACAATCTGTTTTTCCCTTTGTTGACGATGTAAGGCATCTTGTTCAAGACGGGTGATCTGGTTCGACACGGTAAATAATTGCTGTTGTAAATCATCTAATTGGGATTTACAGCTGTCAGCTTGGGCGCGATATTTCTCGATACCGGCTTCATCCCCTCGTTGTTGTGCTAACAAGGCATCCATTTCATTTTGTATTTGTTCCCGTTCACTTTCCAAACGGGTGATCTGGGCACTAT
>NZ_JBAHZB010000150.1:0-6338 GCF_036697315.1 Alteromonas sp. 14N.309.X.WAT.G.H12 | reverse complement strand
TTTTTGTTTAAAGTGACCAAGGGCAATATACCCCCATACATCGCGGTCGAAATCGAGCACGATAGTATTAAAACGAGCCACCGCATCAAATAATTCAGCGATGTAGTCATGGGGTTCGATTTGCGTTGTGTAAGGGTTCCAGGTGAGCCCCAAACCAGTAACAAATTTTTCTGCAACCTCATGCCAATCCGTTTGGGCATAAGCAGAGAGGTGCGCGTTATAGTTACCGACTGCACCATTAATTTTGCCAAGGAGGGTGACGGCGGCAATTTGCTCGCGCTGACGAATTAAACGCATGGCAACATTGGCCATTTCCTTGCCCATGGTAGTCGGGCTAGCTGGCTGACCGTGGGTTCTTGCCATCATTGGTATGGTTTTGTAGGCCTTGGCAAGACGGGTGATTTCGCTAATCAGCTTATCGCAATAGGGGAGAATCACCTGTTCACGGGCTTCATTTAACATCAAGCCGTGAGACAAATTATTGATATCTTCTGAGGTACAAGCAAAGTGAATGAATTCGCTGACAGCATTTAATTCTGCATTATCTGCCACTTTTTCTTTTAAGAAATATTCAACCGCTTTCACATCATGGTTGGTTGTGCGCTCGATATCTTTAATGCGCAGGGCATCGTCCACACAGAAATTAGCAACAATCTCGTCAAGTAGGGCGTTGGCTTGGTCACTAAACGCTGGAACTTCGTCAATGGCTTGGTGGTTCGATAACATCTGCAACCAGCGAACCTCAACTTGGACGCGATATTTTAACAACCCATATTCACTAAAAATGCTACGCAATTCACTACTTTTGCTTGCGTAACGTCCATCCACAGGGGAAATTGCGGTTAACTGAGTCAGTTCCACCTTTAGCTCCTCAACTAATTAATTAATCTCAATGCCAATGTGGCACTGTGTAAAATTTGTTTCCGATTAAACAGGATCTGCCGACGACGGCCTCCCATTTGTCGCCACATAACCGCGGCTCTCACCCCAGCCAGCAAAAGTGCTCTAACCCGTTGCTGATTGAGTGGGCGGCTTAGGTATTCGGTATTTCCTGCTACCTGAATTTTAGGTGCCAACGGGCTGATGATATCACTGTAAATACTGGCCAGAGAGCCGATGATTTGGCTATTGTCAAATTCCACATGGGCCAGTTGGCGTTGCACATGGGAGATACGTTGACCTAATTCTGATAGTGCGTTGCTCTTGGCGCTGAGTTTACGCTCAAGGCTTAATAAACTGGCTACATAACGGGTAAGTTCTGCATCTTTATTGCTACTGCGACCGGATAATTGGGTCACGATGGCGCGATAGCCGACAGTGAGATTGCTTAAGCGTCCAAAAACATGCTGTGGCGATTCCGGGTCGGTCACTAATATACTGGATAAGCTGGCTTCACAGGCTACCGCATCAACATTGCCGGTGCGGGCAACCTGTTGAACCAGTGCTGCGGCCTGACAAACCCCGGCAAGTGCAATGTGTTGTTCTATTTGTGGATCTAACATCAGCGCTGATAACTCTCTATAATGCCGCCACCAAGACAGACTTCTTGTTGATAAAATACGGCCGATTGACCCGGCGTGACAGCTTTTTGTGGGGCGTCAAACGTCACTTGAATATGATCATCATCCAGTGGCGTAATGGTACAGGGGATATCCTGCTGACGATATCGGGTTTTCACCACCGCTGTCATTGGTGCCGTTAACCCTTGCCTATCTACCCAATGTAATTGCTTAGCGATAAGCCCGTTAGAATAGAGGCGAGGGTGATCAGCACCTTGGCCTACAATAAGCACGTTGCGGGCAACATCTTTATCCACTACATACCATGGGGCGTCACCATACGCTGACAAGCCGCCTATATGAAGCCCTTTGCGTTGGCCTAAAGTGTGATACATCAGACCTTCGTGTTCGCCAATAACATCGCCATCAGCCGTTTCAATAATGCCTGGCTGAGCGGGAAGAAAACGGGATAAAAAATCTTTAAATTTGCGTTCCCCGATAAAGCAGATGCCGGTGGAATCTTTTTTATCTGCGGTTACCAGGCCTTGCTCTTCGGCGATTTCTCGCACGCGGGGTTTTTCCAGTTCTCCTACGGGGAACAGGGTTTTGGCAAGGTGCTCTTCACCTAAGGTGTAGAGGAAATAGCTCTGATCTTTGTTGTTGTCCAAGCCCCGTAGCATTTGCCAGTGGCCATCTTTAAAGCGACGGCGCACATAGTGTCCCGTTGCAATGTAATCGGCACCGAGATCTTCTGCGGCAAATTCAAGAAAGGCTTTAAATTTAATTTCTTTATTACACATGATATCGGGGTTGGGCGTTCGACCCGCTTTGTATTCTTGCAGAAAATACTCAAACACATTGTCCCAGTATTCTGCGGCAAAATTGATGGTGTGTAATTCGATACCGAGTTTATCGGCCACAGCCTGGGCATCGGCTAAATCCTGTGCTGCGGAGCAATATTCATCATCATCGTCCTCTTCCCAGTTTTTCATGAAAAGGCCTTCTACCTGATACCCCTGTTGCAGCAGCAAATATGCTGAAACGGAGGAGTCTACACCGCCAGACATACCCACGATGACTTTTTGTGAAGCAGGAGATTGTTTTTCAACAGATGACATAGTTACTCTTTACCGATTAAAATTTTAGTCTGAACAATGAAACAGGGCGCGGATTCTATCAGATATCAATGCATATGGCACGGCAGATCGCAGGGCTATCTGTTCTAAGATGTATTGTTTTTTTATGTTAAAGCGCGTCCGTTAGATAAGGGGGATAACCCTATAACACGATATATTCGCCGTTGTTAATGCCGTCGATTGTCCAATTACCAATGCGATAGCGTATAAGCCGGAGGGTGGGATACCCCACATGGGCTGTCATACGGCGAACTTGACGGTTTTTTCCTTCACTGATGGTGATTGAAAGCCAGGAGGTAGGAATGTGTTTTCTAAACCGCACTGGCGGCGTACGAGGCCAAAGCTTTGGTTCGTCAATCAGTGATACTTTGGCCGGACGGGTCATTCCATCTTTGAGTTCCACCCCTTGGCAAAGGGCGTCAATCCCTTGGGCGTCTATGTTCCCTTCCACCTGTACCCAATAGGTTTTTGAGGTTTTGTGTTTAGGATCGGCCAAACGATGTTGTAATTTGCCATCATTAGTAAGCACTAATAGGCCTTCTGAATCCCGATCCAATCGTCCAGCGGCATAGACGCCGGGTACGGGAATATAATCTTTGAGTGTTTTTCTGCCCTCTTGATCCGTAAATTGAGTGAGCACATTGAAGGGCTTATTAAACAGAATAATTTTGCTTTGGGCTTTCACATTTTGCTCCTGAATACACCGTTTAAATTACGGATCCGTGACTTTTTGATACTGCGAAGTGCTTATAAGGTTTTTTTTAATAAAAGCAATAAAGATGCAAAAAAAATCACATAAAACACGTTTTTTTAGAAGGATCTTTGTAGGTAATACGATGGTATGACTTGTAACTCCTACGTTCGACCCTATACTATTGGGCGCGGTAATTCTGCATTTATATGCAATAATAAGCATAATGTGGATGTAATCTCACATAATCAATCGGGTTCAGGGGCGAGGGATCTCGACAGAAGAGCACTTAAAATGTGCGCGTGATGGTTACGCTTTTTACCGAGTTGTTCAGCGCACTGTGTGGCTGAGCGAAATGGATTAAATCTGGTAGCTCTTTACCGACAACTTTGAGGTATATAATGACCAAAGCTAAGTCGACTATCATCTATACCAAGACTGATGAAGCGCCAATGCTGGCGACATACTCTTTCCTGCCAATCATTGAGAAATTTACTGGTGCAGCTGGCATTGACATTGAACTAAGTGATATTTCTCTGGCCGGGCGAATCCTTGCCGCTTTTCCCGACTATCTGAACGACGACCAAAAGGTGCCTGATGCGTTGTCTGAATTAGGCGCCCTTACACAAAACCCTGATGCGAATATCATTAAATTGCCTAATGTTAGCGCATCAATTCCCCAATTGCGTGCAGCAATTAAAGAATTGAATGCGAAAGGCTACAACGTGCCGCCGTTTCCTGAAGAGCCTAAAACTGACGAAGAGAAAAAAATTCGTGAACGTTATGGAAAAATTCTCGGCTCTGCAGTAAACCCTGTATTGCGTGAAGGTAATTCAGATCGTCGTGCACCCACAGCGGTTAAAAACTTTGCCCGTAAACATCCACATTCAATGGGCGCGTGGAGCCAGGCTTCACAATCTCATGTCGCTCATATGCGCCAAGGGGATTTTTACTCAAGTGAAAAATCGACTACCGTAGATAAAGACGGTTACGTCAGCATTGAGTTTACGAGTAAAGATGGTGCTAAGAAAACCTTAAAACCCCGTGTTGATTTACTGGCCGGCGAAGTGATCGACGGCATGTACATGAGTAAAAAAGCACTGTGCAAGTTCTTCGAAGAACAGATTGAAGATGCGAAAAATACCGGCATTCTTTTCTCTTTACACGTAAAAGCCACCATGATGAAGGTGTCTCACCCTATCGTTTTTGGTCATTGTGTAAAAGTTTTCTATAAAGAACTGTTTGAAAAGTACGATGACTTGTTTAAAGAGTTAGGGGTAAACCCTAATAATGGCTTAGGTAGTGTGTACGATAAAATCTCCACATTACCTGAATCACAACGTTCTGAAATTGAACGTGATATTAATGCCTGCTATGCCGATCGTCCGCCAATCGCGATGGTAAATTCTGATAAAGGTATTTCTAACCTGCATGTGCCTTCTGACGTGATCGTGGATGCGTCTATGCCTGCAATGATCAGAAACAGTGGTCAAATGTGGGGACCAGATGGAAAACCACACGATACTAAAGCGGTTATTCCTGAATCGACTTATGCCACGATTTACCAGGAAGTGATTAACTTCTGTAAAACACACGGTGCATTTGATCCTACCACAATGGGAACAGTACCGAACGTTGGCCTAATGGCACAGAAAGCCGAAGAGTACGGCTCCCATGACAAGACATTTGAAATCGACGCCGATGGTAAAGTACAAATTGTTGATCAGGACGGAAATGTACTGATTGAACATGAGGTAGAAGAAGGTGATATCTGGCGGATGTGTCAGGCCAAAGATGCGCCTATTCAAGATTGGGTTAAACTTGCGGTAACGCGAGCTCGCCAATCAGGTATGCCTGCGATTTTCTGGTTAGATGAAGAACGTGCCCATGACGCACAACTTATTCAGAAAGTGGAAAAATACCTCAAAGATCACGATACCAACGGTTTGGATATTCAAATCATGTCACCGGTTCGCGCCATTAGATACACCATGGAGCGTGTAATTCGTGGCTTGGATACTATTTCTGTGACCGGTAACGTTTTACGTGATTACCTGACGGATTTGTTCCCTATTTTGGAATTAGGTACCAGTGCGAAAATGTTGTCTGTTGTACCATTAATGGCAGGCGGTGGTCTGTACGAAACCGGTGCCGGTGGTTCAGCGCCTAAGCATGTTCAGCAATTTCTTGAAGAAGGGCACTTGCGCTGGGATTCTCTCGGTGAGTTCCTTGCATTAGCGGTGTCTCTGGAAGATATGGCCATTAAGCAAAACAATCCAAAAGCGAAAATCATTGCTACGGCATTGGATAAAGCGACGGAAAAACTGCTTAATAACGGTAAGTCTCCACAGCGTAAAGCCGGTCAGCTTGATAACCGCGGAAGTCACGTATGGTTAGCACTGTACTGGGCAGAAGAAATGGTTAATCAAACGGAAGACACCGAACTTGCTGCACAATTTAAGCCCACTTACGAAGCATTGGTTGCCAATGTGGACAAAATTGTTGCTGAAATTGATGCAACCCAAGGTAAAGCGACGGATATTGGTGGTTACTATCTTCCAGACGAAGATAAATTAACAGCGGCCATGTCACCAAGTGAAACCTTGCGCGCGGTGTTAGCGAAATAAAAGATGATTGAGTAAAAAATAAAAAAGTCGGCTGTTAGCCGGCTTTTTTTTTGGCAATAGCGCCAAAAGTAAAAAGGGCCTTTCACTGCACTCAAGCAATAAAAGGCCCCTGGTGTATCAGGTATGGATTTTAACGTTCTGGTTCGTCTACAACCCCAATGTTCTCAGCGTGGAGCCCCTTGGGGCCTTGCTGGACATCAAACGTTACTTCCTGGCCGGCCTTAAGCGACCGATACCCTTCCATTTGAATGGTTGAGTAGTGTGCGAAGATGTCTTCACCACCGTCTTCAGGAACGATAAATCCGAATCCTTTTGCGTTGTTAAACCATTTAACTTTTCCTACCGCCATACTTCGACTTCCTCTTAATCCTTGAACTCATAATAC
>NZ_JBAHZB010000014.1:45230-57250 GCF_036697315.1 Alteromonas sp. 14N.309.X.WAT.G.H12 | reverse complement strand
CTTGTACGCTTCTGTCACCGGTAAAGGTGCAGCCAGTCCGCCGTCTAAATAAAAATCGGTATTGGCTGCTTGTTGTGAGGCAACCTTAGTGGTTAATTTGACACCTTGCTTATACAGCAATGGCAGGGCGCTAGAGGCTTTAATCAGGTCGACCCAGTTGTGTTCACTTTTCATGGGATTTAGGTAGTAGGCTTTTCTGTCACGGGCATTGGTGGCCGTAAACAGAATTTCTCTGCCACTGACATTTTGCTTGGCAACGTCGAGATCCAGCAGGCGGTTGGCTTCCTGGGTTTTCTCAAAATACCAATCCAGATCAACAATGTGTTTACCCACTAAACCTCTGCCCATCTGGAAAAAGCGTTTGTGCCGGGTTAAACCGCGAATAAGACGTTTCGCATAGCCTTTTTGGCGCGCCACATAGCTGGTTAGATTTTGGGAGCCGGCGGAGGTACCAATAAGGATGTCAAAAGGGTCGTGTCCTTGTTCAAGCCACACATCTAATACACCGGCAGTAAATATGCCTCGCTGACCGCCACCTTCTGCAACCAATGCCACTTTGCCCCTTTGTTTGCCAGGTGACTTAACGCGAATGGATGACTCGGTCGCAGACTGCTTAGACAACATGATAAACCTCTTCTGACCACTTAATTATTGACTACTTGGTCAAAGTGTAACGAGATCAAAGGACACTGGAAAATTCAAAGAGTTAATCACGCTGATAGGAAAATACGTCAAATAAAAAAGTGGCGACCTTGTGGCGAGAAATAATGGGGCTAAAGAATGCGTATGTCCCTGGCGAAGTTGAAGCGAGCATGGTATCCATTGGCTTTTGAAGGCGATAAACGGGGAATGGACATTGCTTCGGTAAGCCTCGACTAGGCGACTTGCGTAGGCGATTTTGCAATAGTGTCGAGAGCGTTTGAATAAGAAGCAGCAAAGAGAAGGTTTTCTCTTTGCTGTTTAAACAACTCAACAGGTCACTGAAGAGTTAGTCAATCACTTTGAAATGAATTGAACTGGGGTATTGTTCGCTATGATATACCTTATGCAGTGCCTTAACGAAGTCGTCTTCTGTGGCGTTAAATATGTTGTCGACATATTTTTGCGGGTTCATATCCATGAACGGAAACATACTGCTTTGTACTTGAACTTGTAACCGATGGCCACGTTTAATGGTGTGTAAAACATCGTATAATTCAAACGTCACCAAGGTGGGTTTATTCGGCTCAAAGGGTTCGGGGGTGCTCATGCTGTTTCTGTAGCGTCCACGAATAATCCCCCAACGTACCAATTCATGACGGTTGCCGGTTTCTTTGTCCACTTTATTGGTCGACTCGTCTAAGCCTGGAAATACATCCACCAACTTCACCACAAAGTCAGCCGCGCTTTGATCTGTAGAGACCCAAAGGTTGATGTCGATGGCACCGGCAATGGTTTGGTCTTCTGTTGCTACCTCGCCATTAAAAACCAAGACATCAGTGCGTCTGGCGGTAAAACGTTGATCTTCTGCCATGTAAGGTCTATCCCAACCGCGACTGACTTTATCTGAGTGAGGAACGGGTTTATTCGGATCGCTGATATAATCGCTTGATCCCCCTTTAGCTTCTTTACTTTCTGAAAGGGTTTCATCTGCACCCAGATACAGCACAACGTCTTTGCCTTGCTTAGGCGGCCAGGTATCAAATTCACGCCAGCGATTAGCACCGGTTTCAAACATAGTGGCCGTGGCTAAAGGCTGGGCTTTTTCGCCCTTAAGGTTATGCTTGAAAAACGGTAATAGTACCCGTTCTTGGAACCACTCACTGGTGTTAAAACCGAACTGGGCTTCGCCCATTTTACTGCCATCTTTGGCATTCCACTGGCCGTGATACCAAGGCCCCATAACAAGGTGAATATTGTCTTTCTTGTTCTTTTTGGACATGGTTTGATAAGTGGCTAATGGGCCATATAGATCTTCGGTGTCATACCAGCCACCTACCACTAAGGTGGCCGGTTTAACATTGGTTAAATGAGGCAACAGATTACGAGCCTGCCAATATTCATCATAGTTTGGATGTTCTGTTAATTCGTTCCAAAAAGGTCTTTCACCCTTAAAGTAGTTTTTGTTTACGTTACTCAGTGGGCCTAGTTTTCGGAAAAACTCATAGCCGTCAGGGGTTGTGGATTTCATGCCCTCAGGCCAATACGCGAACTGTCCTCCCCGTTGTTTGTCAAAGGTATCAAAGAAAATAAACGCCATTGGGGTAGAAAAGGCACCGTTACGATGGAAATCATCATAAAACCAATTGGCGATGGGGGCTTGAGGTGAAATGGCTTTCAGTGCTTTGTGGCTATTGATGGCCGCTACCGAGGTATAATAGCCCGGGTAGGAGGTGCCCCACATTCCCACTTTGCCGTTGTTATTTGGCACATTGTTCACTAACCAATCGATGGTGTCATAGGTGTCTGTAGCATCATCAACTGCATCGCCACCTTTGTCTCCTGCGTTTTGAGGGCGCATATTCACATACTCGCCTTCAGACATAAATTTGCCACGGACATCCTGGAATACGAAAATAAACCCTTCTTTTTCGAAAATCTCACTGGGCCCGAGTTTGGTTTTATATTTATCTGCACCATAAGGCGCAACGCGATAAGGCGTGCGTTGCATCATAATGGGATATTTTGTTGACTTGTCGTAAGGAATGTACACAGAAGTAAATAACTTCACCCCATCACGCATGGGAATTTGATATTCATATTTCGCGTAATGTGAGCGGATATATTCGGCTCTTTTATCGTTTTCGTTAGGCGCTGCGGCGTGGGCAAATGCTGATAGCATCAGGCTGTAACAGACCACAATGAACCCTAGTAGGGTTTTCTTATTCATTAAAATTTCCTTTCATGATCAGAGACGCAAAACACTCTGTTCTGGTCTCAATAAAACGGTAGCTTCGGCAGCTTATGAGGCACAGTAAATTTAACTCGATTGTTCAAACTGCCGTGGTAACAGCATAGCAAAATTAAGGGCCAAAATGGCGAACAATTAAGGCCGTCACTAAAAGTGACATCCAGATAAACAGCCCGCTAAGTCGATGGTAGACATGAAAAATACCAATAAAATTGCCACCAAGGCCCTTGGCTAGGTATACATCAAGCTGCAATGAAAAACCTATCCTCAATCAACATTAACGTCTTTACTCTCAGTAGAAGAGCCAATCCCCATGGATATCCAGAGCTGTGGGCCGTTTGTTAGCAAAGTCAGCCGATGTGAACTAGCCTTGTGAAAGGGATGAGATGGGATTTTCACGGTATAACTTTCTGTCCGTTTCCTATACTCCACCGGCGGCAATGTGATTTATTGTGAATCAATCTAAGGGAGAATGCCCATGCCTCGTTATCGACAACCTGGCGTTTATATTAAGGAAGTGTCCAGTGGTAACAAAAATATTCAAGGGACGCCTACCTCACTCGTTGCCTTTGTGGGCAGTACCTTTCGGGGATCAGGTAACCAACCACGACTTATTGGCAGCTGGAAGGATTACATCAGTGAATTTGGCGATCTTTCTCACCCTAGTGGTGTGAGTGACGAGGGGGATCACATGGCGCTGGCGGTGCGCGCTTTTTATCAAAATGGTGGCAAAGAGGCTTACATCTGCCCACTGGTGAGTCATTCCCATTCCGTCAGGCTTTCCTCGGCGTTAAAAAAGCAATTCACGATGGCCAATTCAGCGGATCTTCGTGCCAGGGAGTACAGTGACTTTTGCACCACGTTATTGCGACACCATCCTGAGGTTTCTGTGCTGGTATTGCCAGATTTGCCTTGGCTAGCTGAAAACATCGCAAACGAGGTTGTTCGTGACACACTTGCCTGTTGTGAAGCCGCCAAGCACTGTATGTTGCTGGTGGATCCTCCTTTGGATACGCCATTGAAAACCACCGAAGATATTGAAGCGCTGGCACTACCTCGTTCCAGTTATTCGGTGATGTACTACCCTTGGGTTGAAGTGGATAACCCCTTTTATCACCCAGTGACGAATGCCAAAGCCAGCCGCACCCTTGCTATTCCCCCTTCGGCATTAGCAGCGGCAATATGGGCGAAAACCGATACCTTACACGGTGTGTGGAAAGCGCCTGCGGGGGCAAACACACAGCTTGCTGTCAATGATTTGCAGTATGCCGTTACAGAGGATGTCTTAGCGAATTTAAACCCATGTGGTGTGAATTGTTTGCGTAGTTATCCTGGCTTGGGGTTTGTGGTGTGGGGCGCGCGAACCTTAGCCACAGACGCAGAACCTCAGTGGCGATATATCGCCGTGCGTCGCATGGCCATGTTTATTGAGCAAAGCTTGTTAAAGGGGTTGCAATGGGTCGTATTTGAGCCAAACAACCAGCCGTTATGGCAGGCAGTGACGGACAGTGTGTCTGCCTTTTTACGTGATTTGTTTCAAGCCGGCGCATTTGCGGGGCAAAAGGCTGACGATGGTTTTTTTGTTCACTGTGGATATGGTGAGACCATGAGTCAAACCGACTTGGATAATCACCAGCTTGTGCTGCTGGTGGGCTTTGCGCCACTCAAGCCCGCAGAGTTTGTGACTTTGCGCTTGCAACTTAACACCGCAACTCCCTGACATTTGCATTGGCGAACGCATCAACCGCGGGCCTCGATAGGCGGAAGTGATTTACCTTCAACGTAGGCTCTGGTAGCGAGGTAAACGGCCGGATTGTTTTCTTAGTACAACTTGATAGAGCTGTAATGAGCGACTACGAAATGCCCCAGCACACACTCTTAAATAATACACCCACATACGATAAAAGCGCTCGCTGTACTGAGCTTTTAACTCAGGCCAGGCGGCAACAAAATTATCATGCCACGCCATCAGTGTGGTGTCGTAATCAGGTCCGAAGTTATGCACATCTTCAATAACGAAGTAGGGCTCTACCGCATCACTGATTTGGGTGAGGGTAGGAATGACCCCATTCGGGAAAATGTACTTGTCGATCCAGGGATCGGTGCCTAGCGACGCTCTTGCCTTGCCGATAGTATGCAAAACAAAGATGCCCTCGTCTTTCATTAAGCCATGAGCTGCCCTCATATAGGTGCGATAGTTTTTGGGGCCGACGTGTTCAAACATACCGATGGATACTAATTTGTCGTATTGGCCTTTAAGTGTACGGTAGTCTTGAAGGGCAATGTCCACCGGGAGGCCTTTACAGCGCTCATCGGCGAGTTTCTTTTGCTCTTTGGAGATGGTAATGCCCGTTACGTTAACACCGTATTCTGTTGCCGCCAGTTCAGCAAAGCTGCCCCATCCACAGCCAATTTCCAGTACAGATTCGCCTTGTTGAAGCTGGGCCTTTTCGCAGATTAAACGCAGTTTGTTGAGCTGTGCTTGGTGAAGATCCTCTGCTTGATGCCAGTAACCACAGGAGTAACTCATGGTAGGATCAAGCATGGCTTGGTAAAGATCATTACCTGCATCGTAATGTTGCTCACCCACTTGATAAGCGCGTTTTTCTGACTGTCGATTCATGAAGGTTGCCGCTAACCAGTGCCGAAACATCATCCAGCGCCCGGTTATTTTCTCATCTAACTGGGCACTAATGGCGCGAGAAATAAACTCATCGAGTTGTTCACAGTCCCACCAACCATCGACATAAGCGTCACCTAATCCTAATGAACCCTGTCGTAGTACGCGGTTCCACAATGCGGTGTTATGAACCTGAGGATCCCAAGGGTTTGGGCCATTGACTGCAATACCTGCCTTTGCTAGCTGTTGATTTATCCATTGTTCTACAGAAGAGCGTGGCGTAAATTCCCTTGCGGATAGGTGATTGGTTACAGGCTTATCATTGATTGATGATGTGTTGCTAGAGTCGTTGAGTTGTTCGCGGGTGACGCCCATTCATTACCTCCTCATCATACTGAGCATAGTGTTTTGTATAAATCGGGAACACTATGAAAATAATACGCTTTTGAAAGGCGAAGTCTAAGCCAAAAAAACTATTAAACTTATTAATGAATCCTATCAACCTGCTTTTTGTTGGTAAATCGGTGAACGTGGCGGGATAATCTTAAAAATTGCCACTAAATTGTTTAAACGTGATTTTGGGTGCAATCTCATTGTCTATTTAAGTGAAATGATTCTTTGAGTTTTTTTAGGTATCGACGACTCACTGGAATTGTTTCTCCGCTATGGGTGAATATTGTCCCAAGGCCATTATCCAGTAATTTGATCTCTGAAATAGCGCTCATGCGCACAAGATATTGACGATGGCAGCGCACCAATGAGGTTTTTTGTTCTAAGGTTTTGAGGGTTAACTGGGTGTCTGCCTGTTGTCGTGAGGTTTTGATGTGAACACCGGCTAGATCGCTAAAGGCCATCTCGATTTCTGCTTCAGGAATAATTAACACCCGTTGATGCCCCGAGCAGGGAATATGGGTTAATGTCGCAGGTGTTATTGTCTCTAGCGCGGCTTGTGGCTGCGAACGTTTTTGCAGCCGGGTAATGGTTTTGTTAAGACGAGCAGGTTCAACGGGTTTGAGGATATAATCGAAGGCGTTATCTTCAAAGGCTTGTATGGCGTATTGCTCAAAGGCGGTAACGAGCACAACGTAGGGCATGGTGTCCACATCAAGCATAGCCAGCAGCTCTAACCCGGATATTTGCGGCATTTCTATGTCGAGAAAAAGGATATCGGGTTGATGTTGTTCAATGAGATCCAGCCCCTCGATGGCATTTGCTGCCTGCCCCAGTACTTCAATGACTGAGGTTTCAGCGAGCAGCTCGCACAGCTCCTCGCGAGCTAACGGTTCATCATCAATAACAATGGCGCTGAGCATAACCTAACCTCGACTTCAGTCTACAAAGTGATTGTGAAGATGCCTGGGAATAGAAAATGACATCCGAGTGAATTGGTTTTTATGGCATTCAACCACTAATCCTGCCTTAGGGCCAAATTGGTGAAGTAAACGCTTATCCACAATATCCATGCCTAACCCTGAATGCTTCTGTGTTGGGTGTTGATATAAACCTGCATCGTCTTCAACAATAATGCGAAGTTTATCGCCAGTGCAGCTGGCTTTGATACATAGCTTGCCCCCCTCCAGTTGCTGTGCAATACCATGTTTAATCGCATTTTCGACGAGTGGTTGCAAGGTAAAACTCGGTAACAGGACGGATTCTGCTGACGCATCACATTTTATCTCAATGGCTAACCTTTCAGCAAAACGGGCTTTCTCTATGGATAAGTAAGCGTTGACGTGCTGAAGCTCTTCTTTGAGACTCACCAGTGCCATATTCTGCTTTAAATTAATGCGAAAAAACTGGGATAAGTTGAGGATCAGCGCCCGGGCTTTATCGGGATCACGGCGAATAATCGCACTTATCGTGTTAAGCGCATTAAATAGAAAGTGAGGGTTTACTTGCGCTTGAAGTAACTTAATTTCTGATTGTACTAGGAGATCTTGTTGCTGTAGATAGGCACCGTAAACAATTTGGCTGGATAATAATTGGGCGATCCCTTCAGCCATTGACATGGTAATGGTTGAAAGAAATTTTCTTTTCGGTTCATAAAGCTTAATGGTTCCCACCACTTCTGATCCCGAGTGCAGAGGAATAATGACCACCGACCCCAATGGGCAGTGTTTATCTAACGAGCATTGATAGGGCTTATCGGCACCATCAAGATGGACAATTTTATTATTGTGGATGGATTTTAATGTGCTGCCTGAGGATATGGGCGTATTGGGTAGGTGGTGATCACCCCCCATGCCAATAAAGGCTAGAATTTTTTCTCTGTCGGTAATGGCTACGGCCGCCACGTTGGTTTCTTCATATACGATGCGGGCCACTTTTTCCGCGTTTTCATGATTAAATCCCGAATAAAGAAGGCCCACAGAGCGATCGGCAATAGATAGGGCACGTTTAGAAAAGGTCGCAGAATATTTTTCGAATATGGTTTTTTTATCGGAGAGAATACTAATAAATAATGCGGCACCAACGGAATTGGCAATGATCATGGGAGCGGCAATGTCACCGACGAGTGCGTAGGATTTTTCGAATGGGGTGGCGAGAGTGAGCAAAATCGCCATTTGTGACAACTCCGCGACGAAAGTGACAATACCCACATAAAAAGGATTAAACAGAGATAATCGCTGATTTTTCCGCACAAAGTAAATATGCATTATACCACCGATGACACCTTCGACAGTGGTGGAAACCGCGCAGGCGACATCAGTAAATCCACCTAATGAATAACGGTGTAGACCTCCCGTTAAGCCCACGGCAAAGCCGACGACAGGGCCGCCTAAAACGCCGCCTAATACCGCGCCTATGGCTCTCGTGTTGGCGATGGCATCACCGATTTGAAGGCCAAAATACGTACCAAGAATACAAAAAGAAGAAAAAACAAAGTAAACAAGATAGCGATGCTTTCGATGGGAAGCGTTACTCAAAATAGGAAGGAATAACGGGGTTTTGCTCAGCAAATAGGCTAATACGAGGTAAACACACATTTGTTGTAGTAAAGAAAGTATCAGTTCCATGGCGTTACTGGATTAGCTCTATTGGGTATTGAGTGGCGATGAAATGAATTATAACTGATTCTGTTTGGCAAAAATGAAAAAGCCGCCCTATTGGGCGACTGATCACAAGCTAATTACGTCAATTAAGCGTCCACCGGTTGAACGGTGTCGTTTGCTTCAACCGAAATGGGTGTAAGGGGCGCTTCCCCTTTTCCTTTTGATATACGGATAACATATACCATGGTTGCTAGCGAAGCGATAACACCGACTATGGTTGAGATCTGCATGTCGAGTCCAAAGCCGAGGGTCGCGTTATTTAAAATGAAGGTGACACAGACCGCAGTCATAAATACCGCAGGGATGGTGGTGATCCAATGCAATTTATTATGGCGAAGCAGATAAGCCGATGCTGTCCACAACATCATGACGGCGGTGGCTTGGTTGGCGAAGCCAAAGTAGCGCCAGATTACACCGAAATCGACTTGGGTCAGAATCGCCCCTAAAACAAATAGGGGGGCAGCCATCAGTATACGGTTACGAATAGTCTTCTGACCCACGTTAAAGTATTCAGCCAGAATCAAACGACTGGAACGAAATGCCGTATCGCCTGAGGTGATAGGTAGGATCACCACGCCTAAGAAGGCGAGTATGCCACCAAACACACCCAACAAACCAAATGATGCCGTATAAACCACGTTACCAGGGCCACCATCTTTTATTGCAGCAGATAGGCCATCGAGGTTATCGAAGAAGGAAAGGGCAATGGCACACCAAATTAATGCAATTACCCCTTCGCCAATCATTGCGCCGAAGAAGACGAAGCGTCCATTCTTTTCGTTTTCCATACACCGGGCCATTAAAGGAGACTGGGTGGCATGGAAACCTGAAATTGCACCGCAGGCGATAGTGATAAATAATGCTGGCCAAAGGGGCATATCATTCGGATTTAGATTGGAAAACATGTCGCTAGCGGAGAACTGACTGAGAATGGAATGATTGTCGGAAAAGAACGCAGCGGCTAGCAGTCCAACGGACATAAAAATAAGTAATGCACCGAAGAAAGGATAGAAACGGCCAATCACCTTATCCACAGGGACGATTGTTGCCAATACATAGTAAGCGAAAATAATCGCAACCATTGTACCGACTTCAACATGCCAGGATGTTTGATCGTTAACTAAATTAGTGATCATGCCAGCTGGGGCAGAAACAAAAACCACACCCACAAGCAATAACAAGACAATGGCAAATAGGTTCATAAAGTGCTTGGCGCCCCGACCTAAATAGCGGCCGGAAAGACTTGGCACCGACTCCCCCTTATTGCGAACCGATAACATACCAGAGAAATAATCATGAACTGCGCCCGCAAATATGCAGCCAAGCACAATCCATAACATTGCCGCTGGACCATACAGCGCCCCCATAATTGGACCAAAAATAGGACCAACGCCCGCAATATTAAGTAATTGTACCAGGTAAACCTTAGGGGTAGACATAGGCACAAAGTCCACGCCATCAGCCTGGCTATGTGCCGGCGTAGGGCGAGCCGGAGTAATACCGAAGATCTTTTCTACAAAGGCGCCATAAATAACATAGCCAGCAATAAGCGCTGCTACACAAATTAAAAACAATATCACAGGTTGTAATCCTTATTGTTTGTAAATGGTAAGAGTGTAAATGTTTGAATTAGGTTAACGACTTGAAAGAATATATGCATTTTAAAAATAACTAAGTGGTCGTATAGCAAATTAAGCGGTAATTTTAAGTGGCAAATAGAAAGGCACAGGGAAAGGGTTTTGGATCCGAGTGTGATATTGGCTGCTCTCTGATTTATCAAGATAGTGCTGAGTGACCATCTAACGGAAACACAATGTACACGCAAAAATTTTACGCAAATTTTATGCTTCATCACCCCATAGGTTTGCTAAAGTGATTCTCACGAAAAGGCAAACGAGCAGCGAAGTAAAAACCGTTGAAAAATATCCCCGCCCTCATACGAAAAGCACCTTTTGCATTTGCGTTACTGATCGTGTGCACAGCTGCAATTTTTTCCTTTGCCTTGGACGCTTGGTTTTTGCCCACACAAGGCACATTGCTAATTCTTCAACTGGCTGTAGTTATTACTGCTCTACTTGGTAATAAGCAAAGTGCCATCTTTGCAGGAGTTCTAAGTGGCTTAATTTTCAATTATTTTTTTACCATACCACGCTTCTCACTGCATATGGCGAACGTACATGACATCGTTAATTTGTCTATTTTTCTAATTGTAGCGGTACTAACTGGATTTATGGCTGAATTTTACAAAGCGAAGCAAGAAGCGTTAGAAAGGGCAGAATTGAGAGCCAGTATTTTAATGTCGGTGTCCCATGATTTACGTACCCCGTTGTCAACGATTATAGGTTCATTAGGTACGCTTAAAGAGTATCAGCACAGGTTGCCTGCCCAAGAAAGAGAAGAGTTACTTCAGGGCGCATTGGAGGAAAGCCATCGACTGCATCGCTATATTGAAAACCTGCTCCAGGCGACTAAGCTGCATCAGGGTATCAAGCTCAATAGCGTAAATCAGGCGCTACTTCCGTTAGTCAATAATGTCATTAAACGATTTGAAAATGAACGTATTACGATTGAACAAGCCGATATGATACCGAATATCACGGCAAGTGGTTATCTACTGGAACAAGCCATTTACAACGTAGTCGATAACGCGCTGAGGTATTCGCCTAGTGAGTGTTCGGTTATGTTACGTTTTGCTGTTGAAGATAGCTTGGTGCATTTGGATGTAGTGGACGAAGGGCCGGGAATTGGGGGGGACCAAAAGGAGGCGGTATTTGCTCTTTTTTTCTCGACCAGAACAGGTGATTCAGGCTATGGAGGCTCAGGAATTGGGTTAACGGTTGCAAAAGGGATTATAGAAGCCCACCACGGTCGTATTTCAATATTGCCCAGTACGAAAGGATGTACTGTTCGTATATCTCTGCCCAGTGTTGGGAACGAGTAATATGAAGCCGCGAATTCTTGTCATTGATGACGAAATGCAAATTCAGCGTTTCATGAAAATATCATTAGCCGCCGAAGGATTTGATTATGTTTCTGCCCTTAATGCCCTTGACGGGCTGAGAGTGGTTCGTGAGCAGGAGCCAGCGCTGGTTATTCTGGATCTCGGGCTTCCAGACAAGGACGGAAGCTGGTTGCTCTCACAACTTAGAAGCTATTCTCAAATACCGGTTTTGGTGCTGACTGCACGTGATGAAGAAGATGAGAAAGTACGGCTTCTCAACGCGGGGGCAAATGACTATCTGAGCAAACCCTTTGGTATTAAGGAATTGATAGCAAGGATAAGGGTTTTATTACGAGATTTAAGTGTTCCTAAAACCTATTCGCCCATTTTGCGATGTGGGGATATAGAGCTCAACACGGAAGAACATGCAGCTTGGCACAAAAACACGCGAGTGTCTTTGACCAAAAAGGAATTTTTATTGCTGCGCTATTTAATGAGTAAGCCGAATGCATTGTT